>JBAYGL010000366.1:0-5769 GCA_041666725.1 Limisphaerales bacterium | reverse complement strand
GCTTTGTTCCTCGGGCTAATGGCAGCGACGGCCCACGCCGAGCCGAATCCGTTCTTCGTCTTCGACAACGGTCTGCGCGGGGAAAAGCTCCCGACCGTCGCCGCCCAGCTCGATCTGGTGAAGCAACTCGGTTTCGCGGGCCTGAGCTGGCGCACCGATGACCCGGCACGCATCAAGGAAGTCCTCGAGGGCTCACAGCGGCGCGGGCTGAAGCTCTTCGTCATCTACGCCAACCTCGACATCAAGGACGGCAAGCTTGTCTACGATCCGCGCCTCAAGGAAATCATCACGCTCTGCAAGGGCACGGACGCGATGATCTGGCCAAACATGACGAGCAGGCAGTTCAAAAGCTCCGACCCCGCCGGTGACGACATTGCCGTGGCCGGCCTGCGCGAACTCGCCGACCTCTGCGATGCCAGCGGCCTGCGCATCGCCATCTACCCGCACGTCAACATGTGGGTGCATCGCGTCGAGGATGCGCTGCGCGTCGTGAAAAAGGTCAACCGCAGGAACGTCGGCCTCACCTTCAACCTGTGCCACGCCCTGCTCGACGAGGCTGAGGCGCGCATCCCCGAGCTCATTGCGGAGGTCGCACCGCACCTGTTCGTCGCCACCATCAACGGCGCGGACAGCGGCGCGTCAAAGAAAGAGATGGGGCGCATCATCCAGCCGCTCGACCGGGGGAGCTACGACGTGACCATCGTCTTGAAGCAGCTCAAGGCCGTCGGCTTCAAGGGCCCCGTCGGCCTGCAATGCTACAACATCAAAGGCGAGCCGGAGACGCTGCTGGGCGGCTCGATGGCCGCATGGCGCAGGATGTCCGGCGTGTTGGAGTAAACTTCAGGGCAGTCGTGTCCACTCATTGTCCATCCATCAGCCGGAGCGTCGCCGCTGGCGGCGCGTGGTCTTTTCAGACAGGACTGTGAGGATTGATTTGAGGCTTTCGTTTAGAGTGTTCAGAAACTGTTAGAATCCAACATGCCATCACCCCAGGAACTCAGGGAGCACTGCGCGGCACGATTGTCCGCCGCCACCGCTCAAGCAAGACAGCTCACCGCCTTCATCGGTTTCGACGGCTTTGTCGATGACATCATCCATCTCGTGGACACGCGCCGGGATGCGCAGCACTTTGACCGCATCCCCACGATCGCGAAGCTGGCCGAACGCCTTGCCGCCGCCGCGGGCAAGAGCACGAACATCGAACTGGTGTCCCAGCGCGTGAAGCTGGGCGGCAACGGCCCCATCATGGCCAACGCCCTCGCCCAGTTCGGCCTCGGCGTCACCTACCTTGGCGCGCTCGGCTGGCCCGCGCGCCATCCCGTCTTCGACGACTTCGCAAAGCGCGCGGACGTTCACAGCATCGCCACGCCCGGCATGACGGACGCCTTCGAGTTTGAGGACGGCAAGATCCTGTTCGGCAAAACCGTCCAGCTTGGCGACGTGAACTGGGCGAACATCCAGGAGCGTTACGGCCGCGAGAAATTTGCGCACAAGCTCTTCAACTCGCACCTCGTCGGCTTTGTGAACTGGACGATGCTCCCATACATGAGCGACATCTGGGAGGCGGTGCAGAAGGAGCTTGGCGCCCCGCCCCAAGGGACGCGGCGCACGCTTTTCGTGGATCTTGCCGATCCGGCGAAGCGCACCCCGGAGGACATTCTCCGCGCACTGAAGCTCATCACCAATTTCCAGGAGCACTTCGACGTGATCCTCGGCCTGAATGAGAAGGAGGCGTGGGCGGTCGCCGGAGTGATCGGCCACAATGCCGGCGGTTCGACACCCGAGGACCTGTGCGCTGCGGCGCGCGCGATCCAAAAGCATGCGCCTGTGAAGACCGTGGTGGTTCATCCCGTGAGCTACGCCTTCGCCTGCACCGGCGGCGAGTGCGCGATGGCCGAGGGCCCGTTCGTCGGCAAGCCTCTCATCACCACGGGCGCGGGCGACCATTTCAACGCCGGCTTCTGCCTCGGCAAACTCCTCGGTCTTGAAGACCAGCTCGCCGTGCTCACGGGCGTGAGCACAAGCGGCTTCTACGTGCGCAACGCCAGGAGTCCGACCATCGCCGATCTCGCCGGTCTCCTCCGCAACTGGCCTTCAAAGGACATGTAAAACTGAACTGCGCAGCACTGGTGGTGAAATGTCGGATCACTTCACGAGCAGGACTTCACTGGCTCCCAAACTGAACGGCAGTTCCCTGCCCTTCCAAAACAGTTTGACCACCTGTCGCTGTGCCGTTGCGTTCGCGAGCACCACGGCCTCGGTTCCATCCGGCGCGCGGAACGCATTGTGAAACACCGCCGGCAGGGTCTGGTTGTGGTCTGTGATGGTCGCGGACGTCAGCATGGGCGGATGCAGCATGCGGCCGAACTCCAGCCAGGGCCGCCCCTCCCCGTGGTAAAGCTCCACCCAGCGCTTCATCAAGGCGTGCTCCGCCGACAACCTTGAACGCATCGCCACCGCCACCGTCCCGTTCTCCCGCACTTCCTCCAGGGCCACGTCGTCCACCCACAGCTTTGCCCGGCCGGTGACGTGGATCATGATGCGCAACAACTCCGCATCGGCGGGCATCGTGAACTCCGCCTGTGCCCGGATCCAGCCGGCACCGGCCGCAGGCATGGCCAGCCGCCCGCCCGCGCGATGCTTCAGCCCCGGCGCAAAGAGCCCGAAGTTGATTCCGTTGGGCCCGGCCATGCGTTCGCTCTTCATCCACGCGCTCAGCCGGTAGCGTTTGCCGGGAACCAGCGCGCCTCCGCCGGCATCGACGTTCTGCGAGATTTGCACGACGTCGCCGTCGGCCGCGTTCTCCAGTCGCAGGCTCGCCGTGCCGCCGTGCTTTTCCATCTCGTCGCGCGTGCCTTTGCCTGTCCACTGCTGGCCGGCGTATTCATGCACCTGGTCCCACGCGAACGCCTGCTCGCGCTGCGAGCCGGTTTCCTCGAAACCGCCATTGAGCAGCGCCGGGGCGTCCCCGTAGGACCGCGTCGGTGTCAGATGCGGGATCTGGCCGTTGACGAGGCAATACGCCGCCTTCACGAGATCGCCGGCGCGCGGGTTGCTTTGGAACGTCGGAAGAAACTCGTGATAGAGGTAGTTGAACACCGACGCCCGCTCGTGCGGGGTTTCGCAGTCGCGGTAGTCCTGGATGGCAACGAGGTGGTTGAAGCGCTCGTTTGGCTCCTCGACGCAGACCAGCGCGTCGGGCTGGATGGCGCGGCAGGTTTCGAACATTGTCCGCAACTGCCGCGTGAACACCTCCGTCATCCAGGGCCCGGGCCCGGGCCGGTGCATGTGGTTGGTAGCATAACAAAATGGAAAATTGCCGCCGACCACCTGATCCACCTGGATCATTTCGCAGCCGCGCCGGCTCAACGGTGCGCAGATGTCCTGGTTCCACCAGTTGATCGTCCACGGGTCGCCCGGGCACAGGCAGGCGGTTTCGCCGCCGGCCAGCCAGCTCGGCTGGCGCACGTAGAGCCTGCCGCTGCGTTCGTGAATGGCATGGGCGCGCGCCACTTCATCGAAGCGCTTCCGGTCATCCCACTCAAAGCTGCCGTCGCCGCGCTTGCGAAATGTCAGCGTCCAGTGGTAGCCGGACGGCCACGGAAACGCATGTCCCCCCAGCCCGCGCACGCGCGAGACGAGGTTGGTGAACTGCCCGTCCGAGGGGAACACGGGAAAATAGTCGGGCGTCACCCAGCCCCAGACCTTTTCCCACCCCCAGAAAGCCACCACCAGCGGCACGTTCGGAAACTCCTTCTTCCAATACTCGGTCAGCCACTTCTCGATCAGGGATGGATTGGCGAGCCACTCGCGGCTGAACCGCACCATCGCCGGCCCGGCCTTCATCCAGTCCGGCACATCAGTGCGCCGGGCAAAGGGAGTCGCGCACCACGGCTGGGTCAACGCCCATTCCTTGTAAATGTCCGCGGCGTCGCGCCAGTCGGTTGGCATGGCGGAGCCGCCCGCCGTGAAGATCGTCGTGACAAAGTCAAAATCCGGAGCGAATTGACCGTTCGCAAAGCACGGCAGGTTCCATTCCATCTCCACGCCCGAGGCGACCCGCCGCATTTCGAAGCTCTTCGGCCAGCCGCGCCCATCGTGTGCCGCCAAGTAAACCCCGGCCCGGTCATCGTAGTAACAGCCGAACTGCGCAGCCAGGCTGCCCGGTTGCTGGCCCGACACCCGCGAGCCCACTTTCATTGCACCCGGCCGCCGGATGACGCCGCCCTTGGTATGGCCAAACACCGCGGCGTCATCATCGACGCTGGCTCCGAGCGGAGCGCGCAATGTGATGATCGGGAAATGCACCTCCTCGAGCACCAGCGTGTCCGGCACCGTCACTGCGATCCGCCAGCGCACGAGGGGATCATTCTCCGAGACGCTTGCCGTGCACGAGACGCTGACCGGCCAGTCGCCCAACCCCTCGTAATCAAGCCTGGCGTTGTCGCGTTGTCCGTTGCGTTCAGTGTGCGCGGTGAACTTCTTCGCATCGCGGCTGGACAGGTAAAAGCGCCCGCCACCGGGTTCGGCCTTCTTGGAAAACGCCAGGTTGAAAAGCCGGAGCGTCGCCGGAGAAGCGATGAATTCGGTGCCCGTCACCCTGTCCGCCAGCGACACCACCGCGCCTTTTTCCGCCTGGCCCAGGACTAGGGTCAGCCGTTCGTTCCGCAACGTCACGCGTGATGCATCCGCGCCTGTGCAAACAGCCGCCATGCACACCATCAATGCGGCCCAAACGGTTTTGATTCTCATGCCATGATGTCGCCCGGCGGTGAACCCTTCACGACCGCTACCCCGTTTTATGCAGGAGTCCCTCCGCCCGGTTCCATTGCATTTTGTGCAGGACTGGACTGATGCTCCATGCGCCCTGAAACCGTGTTGACGCGGGGACGCTTCGCCGTTCACAGGAGGATTGTGTTGCAAGATGTCACGGCTGGTGGCGGTGGGGCGCGATGGTGGGTGCAATGTCATGTTCGTCGCGATGGTGGCGGGGGGGTGTGCTCATGCGCGTCGACGGGTTGGATTCAACGAGCCGTGCCTCCATTCATAATGCAGTCCCAGTCATTCGCTTCAGTCACATGGTGAGGAGGGCTCATCGTTTACGACGGTGGTGCGCCTGGGAACCGCCACGTCACATCCGCGCCCCCGCCTCACCTGTCGGCCGGCCTTTACACGCGGTGAGGCGATTGAGCCCCGATAAACAACCAATGGTATCGAATCGCCAAGAAATCATATGGTGATCCAGAAGGGATGCCGCAGGGTCATGGCAGACGTAAATCGAACAACTGTCCCTCTACCATGAACAACCAGCCGAGTCTCGCGCCCGCCCGCCGCAGCGGGTTTACCCTCATCGAACTTCTTGTCGTCATTGCCATCATCGGCATCCTGGCAGGCTTGTTGATGCCCGCCCTGGCCACGGCCAAGGCACGTTCCAAGGCCTCCGGTTGCACCAGCAACCTCAAACAGGTCGGCCTGGCCTCCGCGATGTATGTCACCGATGAAGACGGGAAAATCCCCCTGGCCGGATTCCGGATGGCAGCCTGGGCGTATGGGCCGGACCACACCTGGGACGACTTGTTGAACTCCTATCTGGGAGCCAATTACACGCTGTCGCAGATTCAGAGTTCCAGCCCCCAGGGGATCAATCATTCTGTGGGACAGCCGGATTTGACCATCAAGGCGCTCCTGTGCCCCTCCGACAAAGTGGAAGGAGTGGCCTACGGCGTGACCCGCGCGCGGAAGACCTACGCAATGCCGATGAGCAACATG
>JBAYGL010000365.1:0-5772 GCA_041666725.1 Limisphaerales bacterium | reverse complement strand
GCCGGTGAAGAACTGCTTCTGGTAGTCGAAGCACGGCCCCCACGTCAGGTTCGCGCCGACCTTCAAGTCCTCGCCGAGAATGTGCCGCACCATGTCCGGCGCGTGGACGCCCTCGGTCGGGTTGGTGTAGTGCGCGCAGCCGGCGGCGTGGATGTGGTGGTCGCCGGAGACGTAGCCGAACTTCATCGGGTCGATCCAGCGCTCGACCTTGAAGTCGAGACGCTTGGCGGCCTTCGTCACCGTGACCTTGCGCGTCTGCTTCACGGACTCGGGACCGCGATCAAACTCGAACGTGTAGTCGCCCTCCGGCAGCAGCAGCTTCTCGCCGTCCATGCGATAGACCTGCGGATGAAACGCGAAGTCCGGCGCGAGCCGCTTGGCCTGCGACGGATAGACGCGGCCCCGCCCATCGCGGATGAGGAAGCCCGCGGTGGTGGGTTTGCCATTCTCGTCCTTCACCCCGAGCGTGATCTCGACCGCAGGCAGGCAGGTGAAGAGCAAATCCACCTCGTTGCGAAAGCCGATGTCCTGCGTGCCCTGGCCGACGTTGAAGGAGAACTTCGCCTCGCGCCTGCCGGCATCGCGGCTGTAGAGCTGGACGATGCGATACTCGACGGCCAGGCCCGAGAGCTCGGGCCGGAGCGGCTGTGCATCGTGAGTGCGGAGGTCGAGCCAGAGGTCGTCGATCTTCAACGTGGGAGCGTCGGCCTGCCGCTGGCGCAGGCGGTCGGAGTCGGTCTTTGCCGCGCGGACATTGTGGACGGACTGCGCGTTCGGACTGAGCGCCGCCAAGGGCGCGGTGGTGCCGGATTCGTTGGCCACCTTCACGAGGAACTGCCGCCAGCCATGCTGCACCAGCTCCGGCCTGGCCGCGCCCTGCGCGACCTTCACGCGCATCTCCGGGTTGATGTGGACGCCGAAGAGCGCGTAGCGGTCGAGCATTTCCTGAAGTTTCAGGATCGCCGCCCTGGAGTCGGGCGAGTCCATCGCCGCGAAGATCGCCACCCTGTCCACCGGGCTGAAGGGCACGCCAAGATACTCGGTGGCCTCGACCAGCCGCCTCACCTGCGCGGCGAACGGTTGCCACTCAACTCCGCTGACGAGGGGCAGCGCCGGAGCGGCAAGAACCCCATGACAAAAAGACGAGAGCAGTGAGAAGACGAGCAGTGACGTGCGCATAAACAAGGTTTTCGCTGCGGAACATAACAGCCGGGAGGGCGGTGCGAAGGGGAAAGTTGAACCCGGACTCAGGGATGAGAGCCCGCGAAACACGCCAAACACACGAAAGAGAGTGCGCTTGGCTACGAAGCGCGGCGAAACACGATCAGCATTGCCGGAGGGCGGAGGCCCACATTTTTCGCGTCTATTCGCGTGTTTCGCGGGCCAGAAGTCTCCCCGCTATTTCGAAAACACCCACGCAATCATCTTCGGAATGCTGGGTGCCTGGCCCTGTGAGAGGATGCCGATGCGGAAGATCTTGGCGCTGGCCCAGACGCAGCCGAGCATGAAGAGCGTCGTCAGCACGATGCCGAGGGCGACTTCCCACCAGGCGGGGCCGGGCGGGATGGCAAGGCGCAGGAACATGATGAGCGGCGTGGCGGGCGGGAACAACGAGAGGGCGCGGGAAAACGGGCTGGCGGGGGACTGCAGCACGGCCATCCACGTGAGCATCGGGATCATGATGAGCATCATCACGGGGAACATGAGGTTCTGCGCATCGCGGATTTCCGAGCACGCCGCGCCGACGGCGATGAAAACGGAGCCGAACATCAGCAGCGCCAGCAGCTGGAAGAGGAAGAACCACGCGAAGAGATGTCCCGGCACGTTCTCAAGCTGGCCGAATTTCCAGAGCATCCAGGACACGCCGACGAGGTAGAGCGTCGAGAGCGTGAGCGAGACCATCACGGTGCCCAGCAGCTTTCCGAGCATGAGCTGGAACGGCGACACGCTCGAAATCAGCACCTCGGAAATCTTCTGCATCTTCTCCTCGAGCACCGTGTTGAGCAGTGGCGGCGCGCTGCTCATCACCACCATGAAGAGCAGCATCATCGCGCCAATCGGCACGGCGTGCGTGGCGATGCGGTTCTCGTGCCTGGCGGCGATGACTTCGCCGGAGCTTTTCTGCTCCGCGATGCCGAGGCGCTGCAACGGCACGGGCTGCGAGAGCTGCCGCACCTGCTTCGAGTCCACGCCGGCGGCGGTGAAACGGCGCTCGCGGATTTCCGCATTGAGGGTGCTGTCGAGCCAGCCCGGCAGCTCGTGGAACGTCGGCGTCTGCGTGTGGTAGAGCAGTTCGGCGTGGTTGGTGGCGCCGGGCGCGAGGATGTTCCGGCCGATGATGACGAAGGCGAAGAGTTCCTTGCGCCGCACACGCCCGGAGAGCTGCAGCTCGGCGGCCTTCAGGTCGCCGCCGGGAAACTTGAATTCCTCCAGGACGAACTCCGGCTGCCTGGGCATGTCCAGCTTCAGCCGCCGGCCCTTCATCTCGACCGAGACGGAGTTTTCCGCCGTGCGAAGCCATTCGTTGCGCGCCCTGGACTTGGCCGCGAGGGCTTCGTAAAGCTGGCCGGAGCGGTCCAGCACGGCGAGGCGGCGCGGGGTCAGGTCGGTCTTCTTCTGCGCGTAAACCTGCACACCGACCGAGATGGCCATGAGGATGGGCAGGGCCAGCACGCCGAAGAGGAACGCCTTGCTGCGGACGGCGTTGAGATACTCGGTGGAGGCGACGCGCCAGATTTTGTTCATGAGCCTCCTCCACTCGTTTTGGGCGGTTGCAACTCCTGCGCGTCCGGTTTCGCGATGCGGATGAAGATGTCGTGGAGCGAGGGTTTGCAGACCTCGAAGTGGCGGACGGTCGTGCATGACGCGAGGTCGCGCAGCAGCGCCTGAGGATCGCGGTGGCGGAGTTCCTGCGACTGGCCGAGGTCGCGGACCAGCTCGACGCCCGGAAGGCTGCGGAGAAGTTCCGCGCCGCCGGCACAGTTCACCCGCACGGTGTCTTCGCCATAGCCCTGCTGGATGGCGGCAAGCGTGCCGTCGAGCACCTTGTTGCCCCGATAGATCATGAAGATGAAGTCGCACATCGTCTCGGCCATCGTCATGTCGTGCGTGCTGAAGATGACGGTGGTGCCCTGCGCGCGAAGCTCGAGGATGGCGGAGCGCAGGACTTCGAGGTTGACCGGGTCCAGGCCGGAGAACGGCTCGTCGAGGATAAGCAGCTCGGGCCGGGCGATGACGGCGGCGATGAACTGGATTTTCTGCGCCATGCCCTTGGAGAGCGCCTCGACCTTTTTGTCCGCCCATTCGCTCAGGCCCATTTTCGCGAGCCACTTCTGAATCTCGGCGGCGGCGTCCGCGCGCTTCATGCCCTTGAGCGCGGCGTAGTAGGCCAGCACGCGGCGGACGGTCATCTTCTTGTAGAGGCCGCGCTCCTCGGGCAGGTAGCCGATGCGGTCGTTCGCGGCGCGCGTGCTGCGCTCGCCGAGCACCTCCACCTCGCCGGAGTCGGGGTGGAAGATGTGGAGGATGGTGCGGATGGTGGTGGTCTTGCCGGAGCCGTTGGGGCCGATGAAGCCGTAGGTGCAGCCGGCGGGAACTTCAAGCGAGAGCCGGTTGACCGCGGTGTGCTGGCCGAAGGTCTTGGTGACGTTCGTCAACCGGACGGCGGGGCGATTCGGTTCGGCTGGCAGCGGCGGGGGCATGGCGGACCGGGGGAGGGTGACGTTCCAAGGTCAAAGTTCAAGGTTCAAAGTTCGCGGGCCGGATGGCGGGAACGGGCTTGGGCTTTGCCCGGTTACGCGCTACTCATGGGGCGTGGCAAGCGACTCCTTTCACGACGCGGCGCTGGTGTTGGTCGGGCATGGCTCGACGCTGAACGCGGAATCCGCCGCGCCCACGCACCAGCACGCGGATGAATTGCGGCGGCGGGGCGTGTTTGCCCAGGTGGTGGCGTGCTTCTGGAAGGAGGAGCCGTCGGTGAGCGGCGTGCTGCGCGGGGTGTTCGCGCCGAGGGTGTTCATCGTGCCGCTGTTCGTCAGCGAAGGATATTTCACGGAGCAGGTCATCCCGCGCGAGCTGGGCTTCTGCCGGAACGACCAGCCGGACTTCCCCCGCGTCCAGCAGCGGGGCGGGCAGACGCTGCACTACTGCGGCCCGGTCGGGACGCATCCCGGCATGACCAACGTGCTGCTGGCCCGGGCGCGCGGAGTGGTCGAGCAGTTCCCCTTTCCCGCCGCACCCAAACCGGCGGACACCGCGCTCTTCATCGCGGGGCACGGCACCGGGAACAACGAGAATTCCCGCAAGGCCATCGAGCGGCAGGTGGAACTCATCCGCGCGCAGGGCGCATATGCGGAAGTTCATCCCGTCTTCATGGAGGAGGAGCCGCGCATCGGCGACTGCTGGCGGATCGCGCAGGCGCGGAACCTGGTCATGGTGCCCTTCTTCATCAGCGACGGCCTTCACTCCCACGAGGACATCCCGGTGATGCTGGGAGAGCCGGCCGCCATCGTGCAGGAGCGGTTCCGCAGCGGGCAGCCCACCTGGCGGAACCCCACGGAAAAGCATGGCAAACGCCTTTGGTATGCCCCAAGCATTGGCTGCGAACCGCTCATGGCCGAGGTGGTGCTGGAGCGCGTGCGAGAGGCCGCCCGTTGAAATCATTTTCAAACCATGGAACCAACCAAAACTGACCTCGTCGTCGTGGGCGCCGGCCCCGGCGGATACGCCGCCGCCTTTTACGCCGCCGACCTCGGCAAAAAAGTCACCCTCGTCGAGCGCGACCCCAAGCTCGGCGGCGTGTGCCTCAACCGCGGCTGCATCCCGTCCAAGGCCCTGCTCCACGCCGCCCACACCATCAGCGCGGCGAAGGAATCCGCCCAGCGCGGCATCACGTTTGGCGCGCCGCAGATCGAGCTGGAGAAGCTCCGCGCGTGGAAGGACTCCATCATCGCCAAGCTCTCCGGCGGCATCGCCCAGCTTGCGCAGAAGCGCGGCGTCACGGTCATCCACGGGCGCGGCCACTTCGAAGGCTCCAACACCCTGCGCGTCGAGACCGAGGCCGGCCGGCAGTTCATCCATTACGACCACGCCATCGTCGCCGTCGGCTCCAAACCTGCGCTCCCGAAGGCCTTCGACCTCGGCAACCCGCGTGTCATGACCTCCACCGAGGCGCTGGAGGTCGAGGAGATTCCCGAGAAGCTGCTCGTCATCGGCGGCGGCTACATCGGCATGGAACTCGGGACCGTCTATGCCGCGCTTGGCAGCCAGGTGACCGTCATCGAAGCGCTGGAAAGCATTCTCCTCGGGGCCGACGCCGATCTCGCGCGGCCCGTGATGGCCTTTGCGAAGAGGAATTTCTCCGAGGTGCGCCTCAAGGCCAGGGTTCTGAAGATGTCCACGGTCGGCAAGCAGATCAAAGTCATCTCCGAACACGAAGGCCAGCAGAAGGAAGAGCTTTACGACCGCGTCCTCGTCTCCGTGGGCCGCGTGCCGAACAGCGACGACCTCGGCCTGGAAAACACCAGGGCCCGGCTCGACGAAAAGGGTTTTCTCCTCATCAACGAGAAGCAGCAGACCACCGATCCGGCCATCTACGCCATCGGCGACATCGCCGGCGGCGTGCTGCTCGCGCACAAGGCCACGCACGAGGCCCGCACCGCCGTGGAAATCATCACCGGCGAGGCGGCCCGCGGGCACAAGGCCGTCATCCCCGCCGTCGTCTTCACCGATCCCGAGGTCGCCTGGTGCGGCCTGACCGAGAGCGAGGCGAGG
>JBAYGL010000364.1:0-5800 GCA_041666725.1 Limisphaerales bacterium | reverse complement strand
GCCGTTGCTCCTGTCGCGCAGGCGGAATCTGCGTGGTGACATCGGGCACGGGCTTGACCGGATCCTCCACTTGAAACGCATCATAATCGGCGCCGAAAAACCCGCCGCGCGCCGGCCACTGGTTCGGCAAAATGGAGATGTGCGTGGGGATCTCGATTTTGGCATCCGGCAGCTCGTGGCAGAGGATCGCGCCGATGGACGGATGCACCAGCGTCGGGTTCGGACGGTAACCGGTCTTGATGTTGTAAACGGCCCGCTCGTGATCGCCTTCCTTGCTGACCATCGAGCGAACGAGGGACACGTCGCCCATCACGCCGGCGGTTTCTTCGAGGCCGGGCGCGAACTGGACGCCCTTCAGCGCGGTCTGGATGGCCCCGGTGCCGGCGGCGATGCCCGAGCCCGGATGCGGATCAAAGGTTTCCAACTGGCTCGGCCCGCCGGCGAGCCAGAGCAGGATGACAGAACGCGCGGGCCTGCCTTTCGGGGCGCGCTCGGTGTCCAGCGCGAGCAGATCGGCCAGCGGCGTGAGCCAGGCCAGGCCGCCGACCCCGGCGGCCTTGAGCAGCGTGCGGCGTGAAAGATGGTCTGCGCCGCCGCACGGATAGGGCAGGTTGAAGGGAGGTTTCATCTCAGTGGTTCCAGGAAAACTCGGTGGAGTTCAAAAGCGTCCAGCAAAGGTCGGCCATGACGGCGCTGCGCGCGTCGCCCTTGGTGCCGCGGAGTTTCGCGGTGAAGTGGCGGGCTTCCTCCGGCGTGGGCCGGCGGGTGAAGGCGGCGAGATAGGCCGTTTCCACCGCCACGGCATCGTCTGGCGCAAGCGAGCCAATGCGTGTCGAGGCGTTGAACAGGGGGTTTTTCTTCGTGTGGTTTTGCACGATTTCTCCGTTCATCATCAGCAGGCGCTGCGGAATGGTGCCGCCCTGGTTGCCAAATTCGTCTTCGCCGAAATCGCCGTATCGCTTCACGAAGTTCCCCAGATCCAACACGCGCTGGATGCGAAACAGCACGTGCGTCTCCGCATCGAGGGTGGTGAGCGACGATGCCTGGATCACGCTGCCGGCCATCTGCTCCGGGCGCAGCCTCGTCAGCGGGAACGACGCCCAGCCCGCGTCGGATGCCTCTGCCGGAGGATGCCCCGCATCCGTTGCCCGGCTGTCGAGCTGGAAGACGCGGGTCGAGGCGATCACGCGGATGAGCCGCTGCAAATCGCAGCCGTGCGCGGTGAAGTCGTCGGCGAGGATTTCCAAACCCGGCGGAAACGGGCCGTGCAGCGGGATGTCGTCCACAGGCGTCACCAGCGGCCGGTTGAAGACCAGCGCCCAGACGCGGTTGACCACGGCGCGGGCGAACGGGCGGTTGCCCGGCGCGGTGACCCAGCCCGCGAGACGCTCGCGCTGGGTGCCTTTCGCCGGCACAAGTTCGGGACTCCACGGCACCAGCGGAGGGATGGGGCTGGCTTCCGTCGCGCGAAGGTAGCGGAACTCGTAACGGGCTCCGGGAGTGTCGTGCAGCCCCGTGAGGGACATCTCGGCCGGTGCGAACCATGCGGCCAGTTGATGAAAATCCTTCTGCTTCCACGGGCTGCCCAGCTTGCCATCGTGACACTGCACGCAGTCAATGCGGACGCCGAGAAACGCACGAGTCACCCGGGCTGCCAGCTTGGCCTTGTCGGGCCCTTTCTTCGGCTCGACGGTGGCCGTGACAAAGTTGACCTCCGGCCGCGTTGTCCACACTCCGCTGGAGTCCATCAGCGCGCGGGCGATTTCATCGTAGCGGCGGTTTTCGTGCAGGGAGTCGCTCAACCAATCGACCAGCCGCCGGCGGCGATAGACCAGAAAGGGCCCGTTCTCGACGCCGACGTAGGCGCGGGCAAGCCGCTCGGCCAGATAGTCGCTGCAACGCCGGTCCTCGAACAGGTGGGCGAGCCACCACGACGTGCGCTCGCCTTCCGGCAGTGTTTCGAGCGCGCGGATTTCCTGGAGCGAGGGCACCGTCCCGGCGAGGGCGGTGGACAGGCGGCGGGCCAGCGTCAGGCTGTCCACTGGCTCCGCTGGCTGCAATCCCCGCCTGTTCCAGTCGTCCTGAAACGCGGCATCCACCGCCCGCACCACCGGGCGGATATCATCGGCGGATCTTTTCCCAGGGCGGACCGGTTTTGCGGCCGGCAGCGGATGCGGCGACCACAGCCGCTCCACGAGAACAAGCGCGCCCGCCACGGCCAGGGCGAGCAGCGCCCCGTTTCGCAGCCAGACCAACCAGTGAAATTGTTTTGGCATGGTTCGCAGTTTTTCGGCCTGATCCAGGCACGCTACAAGGCTTCGGTCACGGGCGCGGCCACGGACTCCCGGCGGCGACGCCCCGGCCGGGGTCGAATTGCGCCCGACGGCAGCCTGCCATTAGAAACACATCTGAAACCATTCAAGTTTCAAAGTGTTATCTGTTTCGACTGCATGAGCGACGAAATCAAAACTCAACCGGAACCAGCGCTGCCCCCGGACCTGGTGCCACCGTTGCCCGAGGATGCCGCCCCGCCGCCGGCCGCTCCGGAGCCCGCTGCCACGCAAAGCGGCGCCCGGGTGGTGGCTGGGAAGGGGTTGAAGTCGTTTGCCCGGAGGGCTCTCGACGGCGCTTCTTCGCTGATGGAATGGATCTTTGGTGCCGCGGTTCTCGTGGTCGGGCTGGCAGTGCTGTCCGTCCTGCCGGTGCTGAACTTCCTGAGCCTTGGGTATCTGTTGAATGTCAGCGGCACGGTGGCCCGCACCGGCCGGTTGCGCGACGGCTTCATCGGCGTGCGCAAGGCGGCGGTGATCGGACGGTTCCTCGCCGGCACCTGGCTGGTGCTCTGGCCGGCCCGCATCGTCTCCGGATTCTGGCAGGACGCGGTGCTGATCGCCCCCGGAAGCGCCAGCACGCGCAACTGGCGGATCGCGCTGGTGCTGCTGACCGTGCTGACGCTCTGGCACATCCTCTGGGCCAGCCTGCGCGGCGGCAGGATGCGCCATTTCCTGTGGCCGGCTCCGCTGCGTTTTTTCCGCTGGCTGCGCGCACCGGACAAATACGAAGCCATTCATAACACGGTCCTGGGCTATGTCCGGAGCCTGAGCCTGCCGTATTACTTCTGGTTGGGACTGCGGGGATTTCTGGGTGCGCTGGCCTGGCTGATCCTCCCGGTGGGCATCCTCCTGCTCGCCTCGCGGCTTCCGCAGACCGGGGCCGTGCTGCTGTCCCTGCCGGGCGGGCTGCTCCTGTTTCTGGTCGCGATCCATCTGCCGTTTCTGCAGGCCCGCTTCGCCTGCACGGGAAACTTCCGGGACTTGTTCGCATGGCGGGAAGTGCGGGCGCTGTTCCGTCGCGCGCCCCTGGCCTTCTGGCTGGCGCTGTTGGTCACCCTGCTTTTCGCACTGCCGCTCTATCTGCTGAAAATCGAGCTGACGCCACTGGAGCTGGCCTGGCTGCCGAGCCTGGTCTTCGTCAGCTTCATCCTGCCGGCGCGGCTGCTGACCGGCTGGGCCGTGGGGCGCGCCATGCGACGCGAGCAGCCGCGTTCTGCCTTTTTCTGCTGGTTGAGCCGGCTGACGATTCTCCCGGTGGCGGGGGTCTATGTCTTGTTCGTCTATTTCTCCCAGTTCTTTTCGTGGAACGGGGCGTTGAGCCTCCTCGAACAACACGCCTTCCTCGTCCCCGCTCCCCTCATGACGCTGTAGCCTCTGCGGCGCAAGCAAGCGCGGCGTTCAGACAGCGCGCGGGTTCGACTGAGCGAGTTGAGGGAATGTCAGCGCCTTCAGCGCTGCATCAAGGGAGGTGGGGTGACCGACGGGATTCGAACCCGCAACAGCCAGAATCACAATCTGGGACTCTACCATTGAGCTACGGCCACCGCTCGTGGGACGGGAAACTAGGGATTCACCCCCGGCGGGTCAAGCGCGTGCTCGCTTAGAGCCTGTCTGAAAACTGGGAGGGGTCCTGCGGTGCGGGATTTTGGTGCTGGCCAAGGCGGCGAGGCCGGAGCATCCCCGCAGCGGGCTGTGACGGGCGAGCCAACGCAGGCCAGCGCCAGAAGACCGTGCCGCCCGGAGGGTTTTCGCGGGAAAGGCCATCTGGCTGCGTTGCTCCTCAGTCGGAGACCGCTGCGGGTATCCTCCTTCGTCGCGCCTTGCCAGCCAGCCTTTCCCACGAAAACAGGACCCCTCCCAGTTTTCAGACAGGCTCTTACACATCCACGACCTCGCCCTGCGTGGGTTGGATGATCCGGATTTTTGGGTGGCGTTCCGCGATTTGCTGCGCAAACCAGCCTCGGGCGTCGGCGTCTCCGTGTCCGAGCAGGACGGCACGGGGTGAAACTTCACCGACGAAGTCGAGCAGCTCATCGCGGTTGGCGTGGGCGGAGAGGTCGAAGTCCCGGACTTCGCACTTCCGGGTCAGTTCTCCGGCGCTGGGGCTGAAGAGGAACGGCTTGCCGTGGCGGCTGGCCTTGAGGTGGCCGCCGGGAGTGTCGGGATCGGCATAGCCGACGAAGAAGATGCCGTGGCGTTCCTCCCCCATCATGCGCGCAGCCAGGTCGTGGGCGGCCGTGTGCTCGCTCATCATCCCGGCGGTGATGACGAAGATGCGTCCGCCGGTGAGTTTCATTTTTTCAGCCTGTCCTTTCTCGAGGACGATCAGGTTCAACGCCTCGTGAAGCTGAAGGCTGCTGTGCTGGCGGTGGGCGCGGTGCGCCTCGAGGTCGTAGATCTCGGTGAAGACCCGGCCAAGTCCGCCGATGTAGATGGGCTGCTGTTTGATTTTTCCGGCGCGGATGGCCAGGGCGATGGCGGCGAGGATTTCCTGGGTGCGGCCCAGCGCAAACGTCGGAATGAGCACGCTGCCCTTGCGCTTGAGCGTCTCGCGGATGGCCTCGATGAGCCGCGCAAGTTCGGCCTCGCGGCTGAAGTTGGGAGTCAGGGCGCGGTTGCCACGCGTGGTTTCCATGATGAGCACGTCGGCCTTCACGTCCTCGAACCGCGCACCCTTGAGAAGCGTCTGGTCCCGGAAGCACACGTCGCCGGTGTAGAAAAGTGTCTCCCGCTTGCCGCGCACGAGGATGCCGGCGGAGCCAAGCGCATGCCCGGCGTCAAAAAACTCCAGCGTGGGCGAGGTGCCGGAACGCGATTTTTGAAACGCGGCCCATTCGATCTCGCGGTTGTATTTGAAGCCTTGAAAGAGAGGCGAGATTTCATCCACCTCGTCGTGCGAGTAGAGCGGGTAGTCCCCGATGCCGGACTCCTCGCTCTGGCGCTTCATGACATTCACCGAGTTGTGCAGCACGCGCTCAACAAGGAAATAACTCAGCTCCGTCATCAGGACGTGTGCCCGCCGGTGGTGCCGCACGGCGACCGGCAGACCGCCCACATGGTCGTGGTGGCAGTGGGTGATCGCAATCGCGTCGAGCTCGGTGTCCTTCACGAGATCGAGCAGCGGCAGGCTGTCGCGGCCGTCGCGTTTGGGATGGACGCCGGCGTCCATGAGCAGGCGGTGGCCGTCGAGTTCGAGCCACCAGGCGCTGGCACCGATGTCGGTGTCGGGGTTGAGGTTGCGGATACGCATTGCACGAACTAACCAGTTTTCGCGCGGTTTGGACACTTGAATCTCGGTTCAGCCGCAGCTCCGAGAACATATTTTGGCCCGAACCGGAAATTTTTGAACAATGAGTGCGAGTGCTCGTCAGTTACAGCGCAGTTGGTTTGGTTGTTGGGGTTGGGAGCGGGTGGCGAGCAATCGCTGCCCGCTCCTCCTTTTTTGGACCGGAGGTTTCCCCGTCCTT
>JBAYGL010000363.1:0-5817 GCA_041666725.1 Limisphaerales bacterium | reverse complement strand
CTTACGCCGCGTGTGATGACAAACCGCTTCTGGCAGCACCATTTTGGCGAGGGATTTGTCCTGACCCCCGACGATTTTGGCACGATGAGCACGCCCCCGAGCCATCCGGAGCTCTTGGATTACCTGAGCACCTACTTCATGGACAACGGCTGGTCGGTGAAGAAGCTTCACAAGCTCATCCTCATGTCGAACACCTACCGGCAGGCCAGCACGGACAATCCGCGCTTTGCCCAAATTGACCCCTTCAACCGCCTGCTCTGGCGCCAGAACGTCCGCCGCCTCGAGTTCGAGCCCCTGCGCGATTCCATCCTCGCCGTCGCCGGCGCGCTGGACCGCACCGTGGGTGGACGCCCCGTGAATCTCGGTGCGACGCCAACATCTGCTGGCAAGGAAAAGACAGGCAAGATGGGGGCGGCGCTGAAACCCCAGGGGACCTACAGCAACCGTCGCACGGTTTACGGCTTCGTGGACCGGTCACAAATCGCTGAAGTCATGACCCATTTCGATTTTGCCGGGCCCGAGATGCCGAACGGACATCGCTACGTCACGACCGTGCCGCAGCAGGCGCTCTTCCTGATGAACAACCCGCTGGTTGTCGAGCAGGCCCGAAAAATCGTCGAACGGACGGAGTTCAAGAAACTCGATGACGATGAGCGCCGCGTCGAACACCTCTACAAACTCATCTACCAGCGCCCGCCCACGCAGCAGGAAGTTCAGCTCGGCCTGGCCTTCTTCGAAGAAACCCCCGAGCCCGGCAAGACGACCGCCGCACCCGCTCCGGCAGTTCAACCGGCACCGGTGAGACTCGCCGCCGCCAGGGGAAGATTTGCCGCACCGCAGCCCGCGCAGCGTTACACCCCGCGCCCGCTGACCGCCTGGGCCGAATACGCCCACGCCCTGATCCTCGCCAACGAATTTACCTTTGTGAACTGAGGGTCAATCCCGGCTGCCAGTTCCTGGCGGTCATCAGCATATTTCGCTGGCCTCGGAGGTTTGCTTCGGAAAGCATCCCGTCGTTTTACCCGATGAGCGATAGCGGCTATTTCAAATGCGCCTGTTCCCACTGTCAGGAACGCATCGAATTCCCCGCATACGCAGCAGGCGTCATCGTCACATGTCCGCACTGCGGAGTGGAAACCAGGCTGATCGCTCCCGATGCCCCGGATGCCCCCGGGCCTGCGGCACCACCGCCACCACCTCCTCCTCCTCCGCAGCTGGCGATCAAGCCGTCGGCGCCGCCACCAGCGCCGGAGGTCGTGACCGCGCCGCTCGCAGACGCGGCTGTGGGGATCATTCCGGTGACGGCTCCATCCACAGGTTCGAAACTCAAGAAGGCCCTCAGCGTGGTTTTCAGCGTGTTGGCCGGACTGGTTGTGCTGGCGCTCATCGGCTTCAAGGTCTGGACCAAGTTCCGGCGCGCCGAACATCTCATCGAGGCTGTCAAAGAGGAATCGAATCCCGAAAATTCCAAGTCTGCGCCTGCACCGCCTGCCGCGTCGGATGTCATCGCCGGGGGCGCTCCTCCCCGCCGCAAGCCCGGCGAGGATTTGCAGGTCCTGGACTTTGAAATCCAGAAGGCCAGCGATGGAAGCCTTCAATACATCACCGGCACCGTGACGAACCACTCTGCGAAGCAATACTTCAATGTGAAGCTGGAGTTCGAACTCACGCGCAAGGACGGCAAGCCCGGGGACCAGACCACCGATTCCATCCGGAACATTTCCGCGAAAAGCGCCGTGCCATTCAAGGCCAGCATCATCGGCACCGCGCCAGTCGCCAGCGCGAAGCTCACGAAGCTCGAAGGCGAAAAGGAGTAATCGCAATGCGGTTTGCCACAGTCCTGCAAGCATGTCTCCGCCTCGTAGTTTGCGCCGCGGTGTTTGCCGCCGGCCTCGCCTGCGGCTTCGCGGCCGACACGGAATACAAGCTCGTCCGTATTGAGAGCGTCGGAGATTCCGTCCGCGTCCGGCTCCCGCTCACCGATGTGACAGGCAAGGTCCGGCCGAAGGAGCGCACGCCCGACGGCTACGGCGAAGCCCTCGCGCCCACCAAGACCAGCCTCGGCCCGAAGCACTACCTCGAATGGCAGATCGGTTACGACTCGCGTGATTCCGCCGCGCCCAATGTCGTGAAGGAGCTTCAGTTTACGCGCCGGGGCGAGATGAAGTTCGGCGCCGAGTTGAGCAAGATTCTGGTTGAAGCGCTGCGTCTCGGCGTCATCTCGACGAACGACATCCTCCGGGAACGCGACCGCCTCTCCAAGCTGGCCGGGGCGACGCTCGAAGAACGTGAGAGCATCACCACCGAGAAAACACCGCTCGATCCAAAAGCCGGCGCGCTGCCCGACGGCTTCACGCGCTGGACGCAGAAGGTGCCGCAGTTTCTCCGCGAAACGGAGCACGGCTGGGTGCAGATCCAGCTCAAGCCCAGGCAGCGCGCCGTGGGCAACCAGGCAATGGTTTACGTGTGCCTGCCGATGTCGAAGGTGCTCACCGCCGACGGTTCGCCGCGCGCGCCCGGCGCGGCAAAGTCGAAGGAAACGGTGTTCTACGACTTCACCCGCGCCAATTCGGGCTTCCTGTTTGACATCGTCCGCGCCTTCGCCATCGCCTCGCGCCAGCACAACGAAGACATGGGGCAGATTCTCGGGAGAATTCTGGAGAACGGGCCGGCTCGAAAATTGTGACCGGCACGGCCCCCCGTGCCGTCATCGTTCCGGGAGGCCAAGGAATCGTTCCCATTTGGCCGACCTAAATCTTCCTGGAAATCAAGGAGATAGATGGTTTGCGGGAGTCATTCCCTCGGAGCGCCGAGCATTGCTCGGCACGAACTGGCAAGCGCGGCCCAATGCCGAACAATGCTCGACGTTCCGAAAGCTACGTCTTCGCTGGCAAGACCAAGCAACGATACTTGTCGCGGAATCGTGCGCTGCTGGACGACCAGTCTTCTGCCGCCCGGCGCAGCTTCGCCTTCACCGGATTACTCTCGATATAACGAATGGCCGTCTTCTCCTGTTCCGCGCTCCGCATGAATGTGTCCCAATACTCGCGCTGCCAGAAGGAGCCGCTGCGACCGAGGATGCGGTTGGCTTTGACTGCGGTGATGGATTTCCAGTTTTGGAGCATTTTCGCCAGCGGCCAATCCCAGACGTGGACGAGTATATGGGCGTGATTCGGCATCACGCACCAAGCCAGCAGTTCGTAGCGCTCGCCGTGATGAAACCGCATCGCCTCCTCCACGCAGGCGGCGACGCGCACATCCCGGAGCCAGCATTCGCCGACGCCACGGTCGAGGTAGGATTCCAGTTCTGTTCGCCGCTCGCGGGCGTCTTCAATCTTGAGCAAGTGTTCCCACTCGCCGCGACGGGAGGCGGGCAGGGAATCCACTAGGCGAAGCGTGACGAGTTGCACGAGGCTGGGCTTATCGCAGTGCGGCAGGTATCCGCGCTCATGCCAGCCGAGGAAGCCGTTGGCCTTGTCGGCGTCGGACAGAGGTTCATCCCACTTGTTCTTCTCGTAAACCAGCTCGCGCAGGTATTGCCGCTTCGTGAGTGGTGACCGGTTCATCGGAGCGCCGAGCCTCGCTCGGCGCGGGTGGAGTGAACCACATCGTCCTCCGGCCAAGCAATGCTTGGCGCTCCGAGGCAGTTCGTCACAGCAATAGAAAGCTGCTAGTCAAAAGTGGTGCTTCTGTCATCATCGGCCAGAAGAACAAACTCAAACCCGAGGTGTAAAATGCCATTGCCAGACAGCTACACGGTCAAGCCAAACTCAATCCAAGCCTACTTCGATGCAATTCTGAACGCGCAGCCTCCCGAGCGCTTCTCCATCAAATTCCTCGAGAACCTCGGGTTCACATCTACAAATGATCGTTTGTTCGTCGGAGTTCTCAAGGATTTGGGGTTTCTCACAAACGATGGGGTTCCGCAGCAGCGCTACTTTGAATTTCTTGACCGCAGTCAATCCAAGTCAGTGCTCGCGGCGGGAATCAAAGATTCATTTTCGGACCTTTTTGCTGTGAACAAAAATGCCAACGAGCTTTCGGTTGATGACGTCCGGAACAAATTGAGAACCCTCTATGCCGGCAAGAAGACCGACTCTGTCATCGACCGCATCGCGAGCACTTTCCGATCGCTATGTGACATTGCGGATTGGGTCAACGCACAAGCGCCGACAACGCAGCAAACGTCTCAACTGTCGCCAGACGAAAAGAAAGCTGATGATGCATCTTCGCAAAAGACCACTCATCTTGAAGAACCACCACCGCAAGCGGCTGGAAAACTTCGGGTCGGCTCACTCCAGTATCACATCAACATCGTGCTGCCCGAAACCCGGGACCAAGGCGTCTACGACGCGATTTTTAAGAGCCTGAGAGAGCATCTCGGCTGAGTGACAATGCAAACGGAACTGTATTCATTCGTCTTCAAGGGCGTGCTAACCGATGCTAGCCTAGACAAGGTTGGGCGACGCCGGCGCTCACATTTTGGCCGCGAGGAAGCGCGGCTGCTTCAAACCTCCCTTTGCTACGACCTTCTTGACGTTGACCACTTAGCTGAAGCTCAACGAATGGCCGTTGTCTATGCAGCGATCCATTCCTTTGAGAACATGGTTCGCGACTTGGTGACCAAAGCGATGACTGAGGCCCATGGTGCGCAGTGGTGGGAAAAAGTCCCAGATCGTATTCAGAAGATGGCCAAATCGAGGATGGAAGAGGAAGGCAAGTTTAAGTGGCATGGGTCGCGCGGGACTGCGGAAATCAACTACTGCGATTTTGGTGATCTGTCTTCGGTAATCGTGACCAACTGGCCGGTGTTCGAGGACGTAGTAGGCGACATGGAATGGGCCAAGGCAGTCCTGAACACGTTAGAAAAGTCACGGAATATCATCATGCACGGCGGGGTTCTCGCGAAAGAGGACGTAGAGCGGATTGGAATGAACATCCGCGATTGGATTCGTCAGACCGGGTGACGGAGCGCCGAGCATTGCTCGGCTGGGTGCGCGAATTCGCTTCGGGCCGAGCGATGCTCGGCGCTCCACCGACTACGCCTTCGCCACCAACTGCCGCAGCACATACGGCAGAATTCCACCGTGCTGGTAGTAGTCGATCTCGATGGGCGTATCGATTCGGCAGCGGACGTTCACGTTCTCCACGCTGCCGTCCTTGCGCGTGATCTTCAGCGTGAGGTCTTGCTGCGGCTTGATGTTCGCGTCGAGGCCGACGATGTCGTAGGTCTCCGTGCCGTCGAGCTTCAAGGTCTGCGCGGTGGTGCCTTCCTTGAACTGCAGCGGGAGCACGCCCATGCCGACGAGGTTCGAGCGATGGATGCGCTCGAAGCTCTGCGCGACGACGACTTTCACGCCCAGCAGGTTCGTGCCCTTCGCGGCCCAGTCGCGGCTGGAGCCGGTGCCGTAATCCTGTCCGGCGATGACGATGAGCGGCGTGCCCTTGGCCTGATACGCGATGGATGCGTCGTAGATGGATGTCTTCTGACCGTCCGAGCCGATGGTGTTGCCGCCTTCCTCGCCGCCGAGCATCAGGTTCTTGATGCGCACGTTGGCGAAGGTGCCGCGGGTCATGATGCGGTCGTTGCCGCGGCGGCTGCCGTAGGAATTGAAGTCCTCGAAGGCCACTCCGTTTTCGAGGAGGAACTTGCCGGCGGGAGCGCTCTTCTTGATGGCGCCGGCGGGCGAGATGTGATCGGTGGTGACGCTGTCGCCGAAGATGCCGAGGGCGCGCGCGCCGGTGATGGGCTTGATGCTGCCGGGCTCCATGCCGAAGTTCGTGAAGAACGGCGGCTCCTGGATGTAGGTGCTCTGG
>JBAYGL010000362.1:0-5819 GCA_041666725.1 Limisphaerales bacterium | reverse complement strand
CTGTTTGTCTTGGCGCTTCTCGCCAACGTTGCTGCTGCCGACGAGACTATCCGCCATGCCTTCCTCGCGGCGGACCCCCGGGCCGGTCGGGTGGCACTCGTGGACGAGGCCGGCGTCGTCGGATGGAGTTGCGCTGCGAAGGATGTCTGCGACGCGACCGTTTTGACCGACGGTAGGGTGCTGTTGTCCGACCGCGGTGGTGCCCGAATCGTGACACGCGAGGGTCAGGCCGTGTGGGATTATCGGGCGCCCGCTGGGGCCGAGGTCTACACCTGCCAGATGCTGCCCGACGGCAACGTGCTGGTTTGCGAAGGTGGCACGAAGCGTTTGGTCGAGGTGGGCCGCGACGGCAGGGTAGTAGTCGAGATTCCCCTCGCCACCGGCGTCGGAGTTCACGGTCAGTTCCGCGTCGCCCGCAAGCTGCCCAATGGCACCTACCTGGTCGCGTTTTGGAAGGAGGGGTGCGTGAAGGAAATCGCCGCCGACGGCAGTGTGCGCCGCACCATCGCTGGCTTGGGCGAGGCCTACATGGCCCAGCGACTGGCCAATGGCAATACCCTCATCGGTTGCGGTGACACCCATCGAGTGGTGGAGGTTGATCCTGCTGGCGCCGTGGTGTGGGAGGTCAAAGAGAACGACCTTCCTGGGCATCCGCTGCGTTTCGCCGCCCACGTCGAACGTCTGGCCAACGGCAACACGATCATCTGCAACTGGCCCGGCCACGGTCACGAGGGAAAACAACCAATGCTGGTAGAAGTAACACCGCAAAAGCAGGTGGTCTGGCAATTCGATGGTCGCGACCGCTTCCGTGGGATCATTGGTTTCCATCTGCTGGACGGGATCAAGACGCGACCCTGACCGGGTGTTTCGGGATCCCGCCTCTGGTCGGCGTCCTATTCCACGACCTCGTAGGCGACGCTGCCGCGCCTGCCCTTCTCCTTCTGATAACTCGCTTGTATCTCTTCAGGGCCGAGGACACGCCGGTAGATCTTGACCTCGTCCAGCAGGCCGATGAAGGGCTGCCAGTTCGATCCGATGGAGAGGTCCCCTCCTTCAACGTCCAGCTTGCCGGTGAATCCCGCCGGGATGTTCTGGGCGCTGTCGAGCGTGCCGTTGTAGTAGTATCGCGTTTTGACACTCGCACGGTCGACCACGACCACAAGATGGGTCCACGCGTTCTCGGGGATGGTGCCGGCGGGCCGGTTGGCGCACATCGCCTTGTTTGAGTCCCTCATTTCGATGAACGGTCTTCCGTCGGCACTCACGTTGAGATTCCACCATCCCTCTGGATTGTGGTCCTTGCTCATGAATCGGCGGCGCGGGTCTTTCGAGTCGATCTTAAGCGTGGTCGGGCAAAGCCACAATTCGACGCTGAAGTCTCCGGTGCCGAACCGCAGGGTTGGAGCATCCCTGACCGTGGCGGTGTGGGCGGCCGGATCGCACAGCAATGCGGTGCCAAAGGCGCCTTTGGCCCAGCTCGCCCATACATCGGCCGTGTTGCCGCTGCCGGAATGATCCCGGGCGGTGTAGGCATCGCTTTCATCAAAGGTCCAGTATCCTGCGAGGCCTTGGTTGTTGGCGGGTTGCTGCGGCTGCTCCCTGGCTGTCACAGGTCGCGTGCGGGGCCGGTGTTTTGGCGGCTGCGCAAGCTCCTCGGCTGTGCCCATCCGCAGGTTGTCGATGTAGAAGCAACTGGCAGCCTCCGTGGTGCTGCAAATTCCAAGCCAGTGGATTTCCCGGAAGGAGCTGTTTTGACAGGGCAACTCCCTGGTCACGGGCTCCCGGCCGGGAACACGGAGGACAAGTTGGTAGGTTCCCGGGGACCCTTTCCCGAGCGCCATGGCGATCTCAACCCGCACCCATTCGCCCAAAGGCATGACGCCGACTTCGCGTCCGCCGGCGGTCACCTTGCCGTTCGGAGCCACTGCAACCGTCGGGCCGGTGACGTATGGACCGTCATTGTATTGGCGGGCTTCCACGAAGAAACTGGCCGGCGCGTCCTTGCGGTTGAGCATGTCCCAGGAGATAAGAACGCTGCCGTTGGTGTAGGTCTTCCGGTAGTAGAGGTGTGGTGTCCATGAATACTTCTGTCCGGGGGCGTCGGTGAACTTGAGACTCTGCCTGCCGCCTGCGGCGGTGTCTGTGGAAACCCGGATGGAAGCCCCGTTCTCACCATCAAGGCAGACCCCATCGGGCGGTGCGACGCCCTGCAGTTCTGATTCGAAGTCGAGGTTGACGATGAACGGGGTCTGGACCGGCGGGGGGACTTCCTTGAGGCTGCGGTTGGGATACTGCTTGGGCAGGAGCACCCATGCCGGATCACCACGCAAGCCGGTCTTGCCAAGATCAATGGGCCGGAAACCCAGCGTCAAGGCGGGGGAATTGGGCCGCAGGCGGAAATCGCCCTGGCCCGGATTGACGAAGAGCGGGTCCGCGATGATCGAGCCGGTGTCGTTGCCCTTGGCCTGCCATGCGGCGAAGTTCAGGCCCGCGAAGACTGGTGCGCCCGACGTGCTCCAATAGAGATTTCGTTCCAGCTTCCAGTTGCCGCTCTTCCAGATGCCGCCGAGCATCTTGGGCGTCTCGGCATAAACGATGTTGCCCTCGGCCACATAGTGGCAGGGGATGTCCTCCCGGCAACGCTGGAGCTGGCCTTCCCCGCCCAGGGCGAAGATGTTGTTGCGAATGGTGTTGTCCTTTCCGTAGTGCTGGAACAGCGGACAGGTGCGGACCCGGTAAACGACGTTGTTCTCAATGAGAATATCCGAACTTCCTTCGTCGGGGTATATCCCGGAGCCGTGGGACACAGGGGCATAATTGAAGACATCGTGGATGTGGTTGTTGCGCTCGGTGGTTCCGGGCGAGACGCCCAGGGTGTAGATGCCGCCCATGTCACTCAGCCCGTCGCCGTTTCCGAGATGGTGGATATGATTGTAATCCAAAACATTGTGGTTTGCGGAGCTGGGCTGAAATCCCCATGACCACCCGCACGAGATGCCTGAATAGTCGAAGTCGGAGATCTCGTTGTGGGTGACCGTGTTGTCCGAACTCGTGCCGATCCAGACACCATGGGAGCCGTGGAACTGGTGTGAACCGTCGTGGATGAAGCAGTTTTCCACCGTGATGCGCCTGGTGGGAGCCGCTTCGTTGATTCCCCATCCGCCGCCGATGTAAACGCCACCACCACCGAGGTCACGCAGATGGCAGCGTTCCAGGCGCACGTCCGAGCACCCTTCCCCAATCCAGGCTCCATGGGCGCCGGAGTGGGCAATCTCGCAGCCCTCGAAGCTGGCGTGGCGCAGCCCGCTGGCTTGGATCAGCCCCGGCTGGTAAAGCTCGCCCTGCCCGGGATTGCGTATCCGGCGCAATTGCGAACTCGTATGACGGAAGGCGATGCCGCGAAAATGCAGGTGCTCGACGAAGGCTCCTTTTACCGGTTCACCCTTGAACTCGATCAGGGTTGAGGTGAGCCACGGTGCAACGGCCCCGATGCCGGTCATCGTTTCCCCAGGCAACGGGTAGTAATAGAGTCTTCCCGCAGTCGGGTCCAGATACCACTCGCCCGGAGTGTCCAAACCCTCGAAAACGTTCTCTACGTAATATCGCTGCTGCTTCTCCCATTCGCCCAGGGCCCAGGGGGCAGGCTCCCGGAGAACCACCCGGTTCGCTTCCGTGTCCAGGGACTCGATGTGGTGGATGGATGTTTCCCAGGAGTGGTAGACGACGAGCAGGATGTCGCGCGGATTGCTCCACTCCTTCAGATCACCGGCCTTGAAGTAGAACGAGCGCCGGTCGCCCTTTGAAGCCGGCTCTTCTGCGCGAAGAAACTCGCGCTGGTTCGGTATCCGGGCACGGGGGCGGCGCTGGCCGTTGACGAAGAGCTGGTTGAACCGCCAGGCGGCACCCGCCGGTCCCGCAGGAAGATCCACCCGCCAGAGCCTGCCGTTGCAACGCGTGCGGCTCTGGGCGCTGTCATCGGGCTGCCATCCAGTGATCGCCGCGCCGCCGCTTATGACCGGATGTTCCCCCGCATACGCCGCGTAAGTGACCGGGCTGCCCGCTGTCCCAGAGTCCGCAGGGGTGAACACCAGCGCCTTGCTCTGAGGATAGGTTCCGTCGCGCAAGAGAACAGTTATCGGGCCAGGCAAACCTTGAGCGGCCGATTTGAGCTCCCGGATGCGCTGCTGCGCCTTGCCAAGGGTTGCCAAAGGCCCATCTGTCGCACCCGAGTTCGGTGCTGCCGGGCGACCCGACCAAGTGTCGTTGCCCGCAGGAGAGACGTGCAGGACCAACTCTTTGTCCTTCTGCTGCGCCGCACTCGCGGGTAGCCAGGTGATGGTCAGCATCGCGGCTGCGAAACTTGTCAGGACGTGAAGTTTATTGGTTCGCATGGTGCTTGTCTTTCGGGCGGGCTGCCACGTCGGCGTGGATTGCTGTCTCTGTCTGGTTCATTGGCGAGACAGGGGGCGTGCAGCGCGCCAGCGGAGCGAACTGCAGGGCGTGATGCGCCCCATCTGCGTGTTGCATGGGCCACGATTGCGCTGGAACAGGACGGATGGCATTGACGGGGGTCAATCCGCGAGTCCGTTCGCCATACTACACTCCGGGCTGTTCGCGATGGAACGGTGACATGCACAGAAGTGTCGGAATAAAATTTATTGCTGTCTGCAAAGCGGTTTTTCAGCAGCCTCATACAATGTCTCGCATTCGTTATTCTGCGTTTCTCCCGCTGGTGGCGCTGGCGGTTTCGTTCGCGACGTCTGTGTTCGCGGCCCAACCGGTGGCGGGCGCGAATCTCCCGGCGGTTGATTTCCGCAAGCCCGCCCAATCTTCAGGCTGGCGCGCGGTGCACGATCTGGCCGCATTGCAACCCACGCCCGCCGGTCTCCGGGCTGAGATCACCGGTGCCGATCCGTATTTTCACGGGCCGGCGATGGATTTTCCGGAAGCGATGCCGCTGTGGCTGCGGCTGCGGCTGAAATCCAGCGCGGGCGGAATTTGCCAGATATTCTATTTCCAAAAGAATTCCACGGAGGAAAAGTCTCTCCGCTTCAGCGTGCCGCGCGGCGAATGGCACGAGGCGCGGCTCCGTCTGCCGGCGCTCGGCCGCGGATGGCATCTGCGCATTGATCCTCCCGGTCAGGATGGCGACTGCGTGTTCGAGTCGTTGCAATTCGAGGAGCGGATCATTCTTCAATCGCCGGCGTGGCCGCAACCCACCCGGCCCAAACTCGGTGCCGGCCCCGTGAGACTGAAATCTGGCGGTCTTGAATTGGTGCATTCCCGCAACGCCCTCGACGGCTTCGAAGTGCAGGTGGACGGACAACTCATGGCGTGTGGCAATAACGCCGCGTTGCTCGGCTACGTGCGGAACGGCCGGCCCCGCTGGATTCCGTTCGGGCGCGGCACGAACGTCCCGGTCAGCGTCCGCTCCGCGCAGCCGGGCGGCTCCCTGACGGTCGAGGCCGCCTTCACCGATCACGATGCGGGCCATTGGAAAGTCACCCGGACATTCACTCCCACACCCGATGGCAACATCAGTGTGCTCGCCCGGGTGGTTGTGGATGCCGACCGCGACGTGCTTTATCTCCCCATGTTCACCTTGCTTCCGGGGCTGGGCAGTTTCGGGACCAACAAGACCCAGGCGCTGTTTGCCGGCGTCGAGTATTTGGAAAACGAGCCCAGCAGTTCCACCGCCGACCTCAACGCCCCCGCGTCCGACCGCCAGGTCCCGGACACGTTGAAACTGACACTGCCGCTGATGGTGGTCAGCGCCGCCGACCGATATGTCGGTCTGACCTGGAAACACGATCCCGGCG
>JBAYGL010000361.1:0-5819 GCA_041666725.1 Limisphaerales bacterium | reverse complement strand
GCACGGGAGGAGTTCACCAATTCCAAGTGGCAGATTCCAGCACCTCCCCGACTCACTAATCTTCCAGAGCGCTGTCGTGAAATGTCCCGTCGGCTGCTCACCTCAAACACATTATCCAGCTGCCAAGTCCTTTTCCGAAAGCAGCACTTGGCGAGTTTTGATTTGAGTGATACTATTTGCCTGTAGTTGTCAGAACACAACGCCAGATAGTAACTCATGCCGAAGCTCGGAAAATCATCGCAGTCCGAACGAGTCAAGGCACTAGCCGAAGAGATTGGGGTTCTGCGCGCACGGGATCTTGCATCCATGGGGATTCCACGCGCTGTCCTCAAACGCCTTTGCAACCAAGGGGGACTCATCCGCACGGGACGTGGACTTTACGTGTCAGCCATCGGGGACATCACGGAGAACCACTCGCTGGCGGCGGTGGCTCGTCAGGTGCCCAAAGGGGTTATCTGCCTGCTCTCAGCGCTGCGATTTCATGGGCTCACCACGCAGCTTCCACCTGACGTCTGGCTGGCAATCCCCCCCCATGCACGTCGCCCCAAGGGTGCGGCCGCTTCCATCCGCCCGGTGCATTTCTCGGGGATGGCACTGACGGCAGGCATTGAGGAGCACTTTGTCGAGAAGGTGTCTGTGCGGGTTTATTGTCCGGCCAAAACCGTCGCTGACTGCTTCAAGTTTCGTAACAAGGTCGGCTTGGATGTGGCCATCGAAGCGCTGCGGGACTGCTGGCAGCAGCGCAAAGCGAAGGCGGAGGAACTCCGTCGTTACGCGCGAATCTGCCGGGTGGAAAACGTCATGCGGCCTTACATGGAGTCCCTCATATGAGCAACCCGGCAGGCAGAAATCTCGCGGCATCGGTCCAACACCGCCTGCTGGACTACGCGAAGTCCAAACAGGACGTCCACCAGCTGGTGCTCGTGCGCTATGGGGTGGAACGGCTCCTCTATCGTCTGGGGCTTTCAGAGCAAGCCAACGGGTTCATCCTCAAAGGCGCGATGCTGTTCGTCGTCTGGACAGGCACAGCCTACCGGGCGACCAAAGACCTCGACCTGCTCGCGCGGGAATCGGCCAGCACCATCGAGCTCCAGGGTTTCTTCCGCTCCCTCTGCGTGATGAAAGTTGAGGATGACGGACTCGTCTTCCTAGCCGATAGCGTCCAGGCAGCAGCCATCCGCGAAGACAATCTCTATCAGGGCGTGCGCGTGACGTTGGAGGCGCGGCTCGGCAACGCGCGAATTCCATTGCAGGTGGATATTGGCTTCGGCGATGTCGTCACGCCGAGGGCAGTGACGGCTGATTTCCCGACCCTGCTGGACTTCCCCGCTCCACGGCTTCGGATGTATTCGCGGGCGACCGTGGTGGCCGAGAAGCTCGAAGCCATGGTGAAGCTGGACCTGATGAACAGCCGCATGAAGGATTTCTACGACATCTGGATTCTCGCGCGGGAGTTTGAGTTCGAGGGCGAAGTCCTGAGCAATGCCATCCGCGCCACGTTCAAACGACGGCAGACCGAGCTGCCCGCCGGACCACCGTTCGCGTTGTCGGCTGGTTTCAGCGCCGATGTCAGCAAGCGGCAGCAATGGCAGGCCTTCGTGAAACGCGGAAAACTACGCCTGCCGGAAACATCGCTGGCAACGGTGGTGGATGCGATCCGCGACTTTCTGATGCCTCCGATCACAGCGGCAGCCGAGTCAAAAAAGTTCTCCGCGCACTGGCCCAAAGGTGGTCCAGCGTGGCGGTAATCCTGACTGGAAATCACGCCCCGATCAGCGGTCGCTGGCCCCGATTTGTGAAAAACAGGGCCGGCCAAATCTGATACTGCAATCTGATACTGTTTGACCCAAAATGGGTCCGCATGGGGGAACGTGCGTCCCGCCGATTTCGGTTGCAACCAGTTGGCGATGCAATAGTTGTCCACGAAAAGGCATTTCTGTCCACTTGGAGGAAAATGGGGGAAAAACGCGTTTTTCATTTTCCAGGCGTGTGCCTTAAACCACTCAGCCACCTCTCCAACCGCTTAACTGGAACGGACTGCTGCTTCGAAGGAAGCAGCTTGACCGCTTAATGCCACAACCCGCCGTTCAGCATCCTGGCGATACAGGAGTTGTTGCGACCGCAGCAACGCCTGCGGCGTCTTCTGGATGGCAGAAGACACCGTCTGCAAACGTGGCCCGCCACGTTCCATCTGGCGTGTATTCTGCGAGGATTCGAGTCGGCGGCAAGCTGATTCGCCGCAAGCTCAAGATCGATGTGCCGGGCATCGACAATCAAATTTGATGGCTGTCTGATTATTGCAACCGGTCCGGTGGTTTCGTTTTTCCACGACCCGCCCGAATTGTGTGCGTCAAGTTCTGCAAATTGGTCTGGATCATGCCTCGCCGCAGGCCCTGCCCAATTTTCAGACGGGCTGGCTCCATGCGTGCGGAGAATTGCGGTTGATGACACGGCGTTGACCACGGGCAGTCCTCGATCGGCGATGATTTGCGACCAAAGGCCTGCAAAGGTTTGCAGCTCTGGCTCGGGAGCGCGCATCAGGCGGGCGGCGGGGAGGAGCTGAACTCGGAGAAACGCCCAGGCTTTCGCCGGCTTCAGCTTCGCTACGTTTCGTCCGACACTGTCCGAGCCTTTGAAGTGAAGCGTTCGGGTGACGAGGTCTTGACGCCGTCGTTTCTTGAGGTTGCAGCCTGGGAGCGCGCGGATTTGGGCTCAAGTATGTCCGCAGTCTGCCGCTATCACGGTGGATAGTGTTATGGATTTCGCAACTGTCATGCCGGGCGGTTTCTCAGGAGGCTCCGTCGAGGGGCCGATGTTCTGGGCACTGGTCGTTCTGCTGGGGTGCCTTGTGTATATGCGCGGCACGCAGCGCGTGACGGAGCGGCAGATGAAACTGGAGGCGGAGAGTTCCCGGCGGCAGGAACAGACCTATCAGGCGATGGTGCAGCATTACCGGCAGGTGGTCATGGAACAGCAATCCCGCATGGACACCAACGGTCAGCGCGGAGGTGGCGGGGGTGGTGGAGGCAGCGGAGTGGAGGCCGTGCAGATGTTGGTGGAGAACAACATGCATCGCGAGGCCCGGCTGGAGGCGCGGGTGGAGGGGTTGGCCAAGGAACTCGAACAGTTGCGCCGCGAGGTTGCGGAGTGCGAGGGCACGACGACGACGCTTTTTGGAAGTGTTTCGGATTTACATCACAAGATGAACGGCCTGAACCACGCGGTGGGCGCGCTGGTGGACAAGATGTGAGCCCTCCCGCAGCCGGGTTTGCGAGCCCCGGCCTTCCGCCGGGGATTTACTTCGCCTCGCGCTTTAGTTTCCTGGCCAGCGCCTTCACTCCGTCCACGGCAAAGAGCGCCGCGCCGACGATGCCGGCATCGTTGCCCATCGTGGCGGGAACGATCTTGGCCTCGACGTTTTCCAGATAGCGGAAGAATTGCTCGGGGTCGCTGCTCACGCCGCCGCCGATGATGAAAAGGTCGGGCGCGAGCATGTATTCCAGCGTGGTCAGGTAGCGGTCCACGTTTTTGCCCCACTGCTCCCAGCTCCACTTGTTGCGCTCGCGGGCGACGGTGGAGGCGAACAGCTCGGCGTCCTGCCCCCCTATTTCCAGATGGCCCAGTTCCGTGTCGGGCAGCAATGAACCGTTGTGCAGCACGGCGGAGCCGATCCCCGTGCCCAGCGTGACGAGAACAACCGTGCCCCGCACGCCGCGTCCGGCACCGAAGCGTGCTTCGGCCAGGCCGGCGGCATCGGCATCGTTGCCAACGGCGACGTGGCTCACGCCCAGCGCCCGGCGGAGATGGTCCACGATTTCGTGGCGCACCCACGAGGCGTCGAGGTTCGGGGCGCGGCGGACGACGCCGTGCTTGATGAGGCCGGGGAAGCCGACGCCGACGGGGCCGTGCCACTTGAGGCGTTTGGCCAGCTCGCCGATGGCGGCGACGACGCCCTTGGGCGTGGAGGGCTGCGGTGTCCGGGCGCGCAGGACGGCGGAGGTGAGAGTGCCTTTGCGCGTGTCCACGACGGCGGCCTTGATGCTGGTGCCGCCGATGTCCACGCCGAGGATGAGATGCGAGTCGTTCATCGGACTGAGGGAAGATGGAACACGTTCGGCGGACGCAGCTCAAGCCTTCGGCTGGGCTTCCGTTTCCCGCGCGGCAAAAACGGGGCTTGGCCGCCGGGCTTCGAGGAGGACACGGAAGCCTATGATGTCCACCCGGTGGCCGGGGGAGTTGAAGAGGCGCGTGGAGGAGAGGAGCGTGTGCTGTTTGGCGCTGTGCCAGGACGCGCCGCGCAGGACGCGGTAGTTCTGGTTTCCGTCATAGGTGTCCTGGCACCATTCCCAGACGTTGCCGCCGAGATCGTGCAGGCCGTGACGGTTGGCGGGGAAACTGCCCACGGGCGAGGTGTAGTCGAAACCGCTGTGGTGCAGTTCGGCGTCATAATTTCCAACGCCACGGGGCGGCGGCCACTGGGTTCCCCACGGATACACTCCCGGGATTTTTGCGTCGCGCTCGGCGGGCGTCGCACCGGATTCCTTGCCGAGGTCCACAGCGGCGCTCCATTCGAGGTCGGTGGGCAGCCGGTAAACGTCACGCTCACCGAGGCGTCCGGCCGCGCGTTCGCGTCCGGTGAGCCAGTTGCAGAAGGCATGCGCGTCGTCCCAGCTTGCGTAAACAGCAGGATGGGTCGGCTCCTGCTTGAATTTTGGGCGGGCCCACTGGCGGCTCTGCTCGCGGGCAAAGGCTTCGTAGTCCTGCACGCGCACCGGCCACACACTGAAGAGCGCGGTGGTGCCGGGCACGGGAACGAATCTCATGCCGAGCGAGTTGATGTAGGTGTCCCGGTTGAGCTGCGCGCGGATGGCCCCAAGCTGGTTCCGCAATCCAAGCCGGATGCGGACTGTCCTGGCAAACGGTTCGTAAAGGCTCGTGTCGAGCCTGATCTGATAGGTGCCGGGTGGAAGGTGGTCGCCGGGGCGGACGAGCCGGTCGTTGAACAGTGCGCTGGCCTTCTCCGGGTCTTCGATCCTGTGGCCGCCCACCTCGATGTGGAAATTCACGCGTGTGCGGGCGTGCAGCCAGCGACGAAGGCTCTTGAAGCCCTCCGCGAGCAGGATGAGAAGCAGGACCGGACCGCAGATGGGCAGAAGCTGGCGGCGAAACAGCAGGCACAGGATGGCGAGCGTGGCGACGCCGGCCAGTTCGGCCAGCGTGCGATTGCGCGCGGCGTCGAGCCGGGGCTTGATGCCATCCCGCAGGATCGCACCCTGCTGTTCGAGCTTCTTGAACAGCAGGTGCCCCTCCCTCGCGTAGTCGGAGGACTTCCAGGTCTCCAGCCCGCCGTGGAACTTCACGATGTAGTCGTGGAATTGCTGCAGCTCGTCCTCAAGAAAGCTCTTGCGCGGCGAGATGTGCCACGGCTGCGCGAAGGGGGCGCGCCAGGGCGCTTCGATCCCGGCCTTGAGCCGGGCGAACCTGTCCTCCACCTCGCGCAGGTTTTTCCGCCAGCCTTCGATCGTCTCGACGATGTTGTGATACGGCAGGTCGGCGAAGGCGGGGCTGAGGCTCTCGATGAGCGCGGCCGCGTGCTCGAAGTTGCCGCCCTCCGCCAGCGCGAGCGCCTGCTGGAGCGCCTGTGTCTGCTGGGCATGCAGGTTCAGGAGGTGGGCGCCCGCCTCGCGCACGGCATCCAGATGCGTGACCACCTGCGCGTGCAGTTCACCCTCGCCATTGGCAAACTGGCAGAGCGCGGCGCGGCGCAGCTGGAGTATTTCCGCCCCCGGCTTCGCGATGCGCGCGAACGCCGGCAGTTC
>JBAYGL010000360.1:0-5851 GCA_041666725.1 Limisphaerales bacterium | reverse complement strand
CCGACATTCACGATATTGTCATCAGGAACGTCACCACCTCGGGCAGGCATCATGCGGTCATCTGCCTGGCGACCTCGCCCAGCGTCTACAACATCACCATCGACGGAGTCAGGGAGGCCGCCGCGTCCACGCGCGAAGCGTGCGTCAAGATTTACACCGGCTACGGCAAAGGCTACAAGGCGGGCAATCTGCGCAACATCGAGGTTCGCAACGTCTCATCGCTGGGTGCCAGGTATGCCGTCATGGTCAAGGCGGATGTCAAAGATGTCTCGTTTGTGAACGTCCGGCAGGCCAAGGAAGGCGGGGGGGTGAAGCTGTTTGAAGGGAATTCCGAAAACCTGAGCCTCGCGGACCCGTGATGCCTCGTTTCGTGGCTGTCCATGGTTTTACCAGAACAATCCCGGCGGCCTCGACGGACAGCTTCGCGCCGTTGACGCGCCGTGGCGACCGGAGGAGGATGCCGCCGCCCCGGGCACGTGGCGGAATGGCAGACGCGCTGGACTTAGGATCCAGTGGAGTAATCCGTGCAGGTTCAAGTCCTGTCGTGCCCACCAAGACTCCCCGCTGTCCCCATGAAGGCTGTCGTGCCACTTGATTGCCCCTCTGCCGGCTGCTAGCGTCCCCGCTCTTTGGGGGAGGGGATTGGGATTGGGATTGGGATTAGGATTAGGATTAAGAGCAGGATTTCCCCTCTTACTCTTACTCTTGCTCCTAATCTTAATCCCAATCCTGCTCCTTCGGCACATCGCATGGACTACAAGAATACGCTGAATCTGCCGCACACGGACTTCGCCATGAAGGCCGACCTCGTCGCGCGCGAACCGCAACGCCTCGCCCGCTGGGAGGCCGACCAGATTTACGCGCAGATTCGCGCCGCCCGCGCGGGAAAACCCAAGTTCGTCCTCCATGACGGCCCGCCCTTCGCCAACGGCGATGTCCACGTCGGCACCGCGCTCAACAAGGTGCTCAAGGACATCATCGTCAAATACAAGTCGCTCCGCGGCTTCGACGCGCCCTACGTCCCCGGCTGGGACTGCCACGGCCTGCCCATCGAGTTCAAGGTCACGCAGGACATGCGCAAGGCCGGCGATACCGCGAGTGATGCCGCCACCATCCGCACCGCCTGCGACGCCTACGCCCGCAAATACATTGACCTCCAGCGCACGCAGTTCAAACGCCTCGGCGTCTTCGGCGACTGGCAGAATCCCTACCTCACGCTCAACAAGGAATATGAGGCCGACGAGCTGCGCCTCTTCGCGGACCTTGTCGCGCAAGGCTTCGTCTATCGCGGCAAGAAGCCGGTGTATTGGAGCATCCCCTGCCGCACCGCGCTCGCCGAGGCCGAGGTGGAATACGCCGACCACGTCAGCCAGAGCGTCTTCGTGAAGTTCAAGCTCGCGGGCGAGCCGAACACCTTCCTCCTCATCTGGACCACCACGCCCTGGACGCTCCCCGCGAACCTTGCCGTGGCCTTCAACCCCGACCTCTTCTACTCGCGCGTTTTCGCCGACGGGAATGTCTATCTCGTCTGCAACTCCCTGCTCGAAGCCGTCGCGCAGAAGGCCGGCTGGGCGGGCGGCTACCAAATCGAGCGCACCGTCTCCGCCGACGAACTCGCCACGCTCACCTACGAGCATCCGTTCTGCGGGCGCACGGGCCGGCTCTTCCCTGCCGCCTTCGTCACCGCCGACACCGGCACCGGCTTCGTGCACATCGCGCCCGGCCACGGCGCGGACGACTACAATCTGGGCCGCGCCAACGGCCTGCCCATCTATTCGCCCGTGGACGACGCCGGCAGCCTCGCCCACACCGCCGACCTGCCCGCCGATCAGCAGATGCCCGCCGAGCTGCTCGGCAAGTCCATCCTCGAAAAACACGGCAAGAGCGATGCGAACGACGCCGTCCTCCACGAGCTGCGCGTGCGCAACGCGCTGCTGCACCAGGAGAACTACCACCACAGCTACCCGCACTGCTGGCGCAGCAAGACCCCCATCATCTTCCGCGCGATGGACCAGTGGTTCATCAAGGTGGACCACGTAGGAGACGACGTGAGGAGTCTCACTTCAACTCCGGTCGGAACGCAAAGCGCAGAATCCAGTCAGAGACTCGTCACCTCGTCTCCTACGGGGATGACCTTCCGCCAACGCGCCCTCGCCGAGATTGACCGCGTGAACTGGATTCCCGACTGGGGCAAGAACCGCATCGAAGGCGCGGTGAAATCCCGGCCCGACTGGTGCATCTCGCGCCAGCGCAGTTGGGGCGTGCCCATCCCGGCCTTCTACGACGCCCAGGGCGAACCCATCCTCGACGCCGCCATTGTCCGCAAGGCCGCCGATCTCTTCGAGCAGCACGGCAGCAACATTTGGTTTGAGAAGACCGCCGCCGAACTCTGGGTGCTCTGCCGCCCCGCCGACTGGACCGGTCGCGAAGCCACCGCCAAGTCCAGCGACACCCTCGACGTGTGGATTGACTCCGGCAGCTCCAGCCGCGCCGTCCTGATGCGACGCACCGAGCTGCAGCACGCGCTTGGTGTCCCGGCTTCAGCCGGTCCGGCGAGCGCGCCGATTCCGCCTAAAGGCGGGACACCAAACGCGTGGCAGGCCGACGTTTACCTCGAAGGCTCCGATCAGCATCGCGGCTGGTTCCAGTCCTCGTTGCTCCTCTCCCTCGCCGGCAACGGCGCCGCGCCCTTCAAGACCGTGCTCACCCACGGCTTCATGGTGGACGAGGACCGCGAGAAGATTTCCAAGAGCAAGCAGGGCCAGGGTGCCTACACCAAGCCCCAGACCGCCGACCGTTACATCAACGAATACGGCGCGGACGTGCTGCGCCTGTGGGTCGCCAGCCAGGACTACCGCAACGACATCGTTGTGAGCGAAGAGCGCCTCAAAAAGGTCAGCGAGACCTACCGCGGCATCCGCAATGCCCTCCGCTACCAGCTCTCGAACCTCTACGACTTCGACCCCGCCCGGCACACCGTGCCCGACGCCCAGCTCACCGGCCTCGACCGCTGGGTGCTGGGCGAGTTTGCGAAGCTGGAGGCCGAAGTCGCGCGCGCCTACGACGCCTACGAGTTCCACGTCGTCTATCAGAAACTCAGCCAGTTCGTCGCCGTGGAGCTGAGTTCCATCTACCACGACGTGGTGAAGGACCGCCTCTACACCGACCCCGCGAACTCCGCGCGTCGCCGCAGCACGCAGACCGCGCTGCACCGCATGGTCACGCGCCTCTGCCAGATGCTCGCCCCCGTCCTCGTCTTCACCGCCGACGAAGCCTGGGAGTTCATCCCCGGCAAACCCACGCCCAGCGTGCATCTGAGCGAGTGGGAGCCTCAGGCGTTTGAGCGAACAACCGATGAGTTGGTTCTATGGAACAATCTGTTTGTGATTCGCAACTTGGAACTCGAAGGTTTGGAAGAAGCGCGACAGAAGAAACTGATTGGCAAAGCACTGGATGCGAAGCTCGACATCGTCGGGCACGTTAATCTCCTTCGCCCCGTCCACGAATACCCCGAGCTTCTTCGCGAGTTGTCAAATGTCTCTCAACTGTCCATCGCTCTTCATGACGAGGAGCGTGTTGACAGCAAAGTCAGCAAGGCATCGGGCCTAAAATGCGAACGCTGCTGGCACTGGGAAACCGAGGTCGGCGCGAACGCCGAGCACCCCACCCTCTGCCCGCGCTGCGTCGAGGCCGTGAAGCAGTGCGCCGCCACATGACCCGCGCGCCTCTTCTCCCTCATTGTTTCGGAACAATGGGAGATTGCCAGCTTCGCCGGGGCGCAGGATGACGCGCGGCATTTCCAAATCAGCGCGCCCATCCAGCCCGGCAACTCCGGCGGCGCGCTGGTGGACAAGCGGGGCAACGTCGTCGGCCTGGTGGTGACGCAGCTTCTCTGCCCCAACGGGGCAGCGGAATACAGCCCAGGGTTGCGCGCAGCGCTACCCTGGGAAATTAGCCATCAAATTGAACCTGCCCTGAAGGGGCAGCGGAATCGGGATTCGCACGTCCCGGCCAGTGCCCCTTCAGGGCGCAACCTCTCTTGTTTCGCTTACCCAGGGTAGGCTCCGCTGCGCTGCGCCAACCCTGGGCTGTATTCCGGCACCCCGTTTGGGGTGCGTGAACTACGCCGTGAAGAGCAGCTACCTCCTGAGTTTTCTGGAATCCGTCCCCGAAGTCGCCGCGAAGCTGAAGGACGCCCACTCGAAGGACCGCAAATTCGAGGACGTGGAGATGCTTGCACCGCGCCGCCACCCCCTCAGGTTGATGCTTCCGCCACCCGGCAGGGTTCGGGTAGGGTGCCCGGCACGATATGTATTCGCCGAAGCTGGATGACTTTCTGAAGCTCGCGACGCAGGGGAACCTCATCCCCGTCACGCGCCGCATCCTTGCGGATTTCGAGACGCCGCTCTCGGCCTACAAAAAGATTCGCGGTCACGGCGAGTCGTTCCTCTTCGAGTCCGTCGAGGGCGGCGAGCACCTCGGTCGCTACTCGTTCGTCGGCTGCAACCCGCGCGCCATCATCAAGCAGACCGCGAACCGCATCGAGGTCGTCGCGGAGGGCAAGGTCGTCGAGAAGTTCGCCATCCCCGCACCCGGCAAGGAACCGTGCGGGCAGTGCGTGCGCGACGGCCTCGAAGTCGTGGAGCGCGTGCTGGCGCGCTACCGGCCGGTGAACGTGCCGGGACTGCCGCGCTTCACGGGCGGCGCGGTGGGCTTCATCGGCTACGAGTTCATCCACGACGTGGAGCCGGTCGTGCCGCGCCCGCCGAAGGACGAGCTGGGCACGCCGACGCTTTACTTCCTCATCGCGGACGAGCTGCTGATCTTCGACCGCGCGCAGCAGACCATCACGATCCTGGTGAACGCGGTCCTGGACGATGCCGCCTCGCCGACGGAGGCCTACGAGAATGCGGTCGCTGAAATTGAGCGGCTCATTTCGCTGCTCGAACAGCCCAGTGAACATGTGCCGGCCACGCTGCCGGCCGAGGTGTCCCCCGCGCCGTTCGAGTCGAACACGACGAAGGAGAGGTTCATTGCGAACGTGCTGGAATCGAAGAAGCACATCACCGCCGGCGACATCATCCAGGTGGTCGGCTCGCAGCGCTTCAGCGCGCCGGTGAAGGCCGGCGCGCTGGATATTTACCGCGCGGCGCGGACGATCAATCCGTCGCCCTACATGTTCCTGCTGGAGCTGGGCGAGTTTGCGCTGGTCGGCGTGTCGCCGGAGCTCCACGTCCGCTGCGAGGACAAGCTGGTGGAGATCCGGCCCATCGCCGGCACCCGCCCGCGCGGCGCGACACACGACGAGGACCTCGCGTTGGAGAAGGAACTTCTCGCCGACCCGAAGGAGCGCGCCGAGCACGTCATGCTCGTGGACCTTGCGCGCAACGACATCGGACGCGTGTGCGACTACGGCTCGGTCCAGGTGAAGGATCTGATGATCATCGAGCGCTACAGCCACGTGATGCACATCGTGTCACAGGTGGAGGGCCGGCTCGCGGCGGACAAGTCCGCCTTCGACCTGATGCGGGCCACGTTCCCCGCCGGCACGGTGAGCGGCGCGCCGAAGATTCGCGCGATGCAGATCATCTCCGAGCTGGAGGGCACCACTCGCGGACCCTACGCCGGGTGCGTGGGCTACTTCAGCTTCAATGGCAACTGCGACACCGCCATCGCCATCCGCACCGCGCTGGTGAAGGACGGCAGGGTTTTCGTGCAGGCCGGCGGCGGCTGGGTGACGGACAGCGATCCGGAGTCGGAATTCCAGGAGACGATCAACAAGTCCAAGGCGATGCGGAAGGCCGTGGCGCTGGCGGAGAGTTTCGCGCAGGTGTGAGCGGCAACGCCGGCT
>JBAYGL010000359.1:0-5853 GCA_041666725.1 Limisphaerales bacterium | reverse complement strand
TGGGCATTGGGCTGCTCCTCTGCGGCATTGATTACGCGGTGCTGCTGGGGGCGGTGGCGGCGTTCATCTGCATCCTGCCCTACATCGGGAGCATCATCACCTTCGTGTTCGCCATCATCCTGGCCGCCGTGCAATACGGCGACGTCCGGCACTTCATCGAGGTCGCCGGTGTGTTTGCCTTCGTGCAGGTGGCGGAGGGCCTGGGCTACTCACCGCGCATCCTCGGCAACCGCGTCGGCCTGCACCCTCTCACCATCATCATCTCCGTGATGGCCGGCACCAAGCTCATCGGCGGCATCCTCGGCGGCCTGCTGGCCATCCCCATCACCGCCGCCCTGCGGACCATCATGTTTCGCTACGTGTGGAAGAAGCCGGCGGAGGCGGGGAGCGGGGAAAGTAAGTAGTGATTAGTAATGAGTCGGCCAACTGAACGTCTTCGGTGACTAATTACTAATCACTTCCTCCCGTTCCCGCAGAACCACTCGCGCAGCTTCGCCAGCGCCTTCGCCCGGTGGCTCAGGCCGTTCTTCACGCTCTCGCCCAGCTCCGCGAAGGACTTGTCCTGTCCCACCGGAATGAACAACGGATCGTAGCCAAAGCCGCCGCCGCCTCTCGGCGCGAAATCAATCCACCCCTCGCACGCGCCATCGAACAACCGCGGCGTCAGCATGGGAACGGCACGGTTCACCTCCACCAGCGCCAGGACGCAGCGGAAGCGCGCGGTGCGCTTCGCCTGCGGCACGCCGGCCAGCAGGCGCAGCAGTTTTGCGTTGTTGTCGGCATCGTGGCTGTTGCCTTCGTGGCCCGAGTCCGTCGCGGCGAAGCGCGCGGAGTGGACGCCGGGCGCGCCACCCAGCGCGTCCACTTCGAGGCCGGAATCGTCGGCGAGGATGAAGATGCGCCCGGCCTCTGGCGGCGGAGTGAAACCCGTTTCTTTCAGCCACACCGCGAGCGATCCAGCCTTCTTGGCCGCGTTGCCCGCAAACGTGTCCGCGTCCTCAATGGCAACCGGCGCAGCGGGAAACTCCTTGAGCAATGCCCGGCATGCGAAGCCGGAGCCGAGGATGGCGGCGATTTCCCCGACCTTGTGGGCGTTGCGCGTGGCGATGAGCAGCGTCGTCATGCCGCGAGGCTAGAGGGTCTGCCGGACGGGATAAAGGCGCGGCGCAGGTTTGAACCAGGGGAGAGAGCTTGAGGCCGGGGCAAGGCCTTCACCCGTGATAGATGATCATGATGCCGTAGTCGGGCAGCATGTGGCCGGTCGAGTCCATCGCCCCGTAGCTGATCGCGCTCATGTGGATGATGTTCTCCTTCCCGACCTTGTTGAGGAAATCAGTCACCACCTCGTCGAAGCGGTCATGGCCCACCTCGACACATGATCCGCGCTTGATGCAACGGACACGGATTTTCGGAGCCTCGGCCTTGTCCTCTTCCGAAGACGCCTTTTTGACAAGCGACTCCTGCGGACCATGGCGGTGAGGCACAACCAACGGCTTGTGCTCCGGGCCGGTCGCAGCGGGCTTGGCGTCCGGCTTCGGAGCCGGACCGGACGGGAGCGGCGCGGGTCCGGTCTGTGTGAAAGTGTCCGCAGGAAGCGCAATTGCAGTGATGCTCGTGGTCTTCTTCACCAACACGGGCACCGGATCGCGGGCGGGCCGTCCGGGCGGAATGCGAAAGGTGTGCTCGCACTGGGGGCAGTTGATCTCCTCGCCGACGGCCTCGGCATCAGAACTGATGTGCAGGTCACACTTCGGGCAATGGAAGGATACGTCCATGCGGGTGGTTCAGTTAGAATCGCGTTGCGTGCAACGTAGTATCACCCGGACGCGGCGGCGAGGGGAAAAGAGCCGCAAAAAAGCGTCGCCAATCCGGGCCCGACACGCTACGCACTGGCCACACTTTTATGAAGCGATCGAGGCGATTGCTCCCAATGGAACGCATCTGCATGAAAGCCTGTTTGAACATCACGCGGAGTTTTGCGGCGGGATTTTTAGTGGCCGCCGCCCTGCCGACACTGACCCCGGCCGAACCGCCGCCATCAGACCTGCTCGGCCCGGCCTTCAACCTGGCCGTTGAAAACGACATGGTCGTGCGCACGGACCGGCATTACACGCACGGCACCAAGCTTACCATGCTCGGCAGCGAGGTTGCCGTGGCGCGGGAGCAGGCGGGATTCAACTTCCCGGTCTGGCTTTCAGAACGCATGCCGGACCTGTGGGCCACCCCGCAGGCCGCACGCCTCGGCGTCGCCCTCGGCCAGAGCATCTACACGCCCACGGACACTGACACGCCCCTTCTTCAGACGACCGACCGTCCCTATGCGGGCGTGTTCTATGCGTCGTTGCTGCTGCAGAAGCGCGGCACAACCGCGGGCGGCTCGCCGTTGCTGGACAACTGGCGGCTGGACCTGGGCGTGATCGGCCCGGAATCGCTGGCTGAAGAGGCCCAGAACACGGTGCATCGCGTGCGCAATCTCCGCCTCGCCAACGGCTGGGCCAATCAATTGCAGACCGAACCGGCGCTGGCGCTTCGATATCAGCGCACCTGGCGCTGGGTGGAACAGGGGAAACCCGACGGCTGGGGCTGGGACTTCCTGCCGGCGGCGGGGATGAGTCTCGGAAACATCGGCACTTACGGCATGCTCGGCGGACAGGTGCGCGCCGGATGGCGCCTTCCCCGGGATTTCGGAGTCCAGATCATCGACTCCATTGCCGCGCCCGGCATGGGCCGCACGTCGGGCGAGAAGTCCATGCGCGGGATTTTCGCCTTTGCGGGCGTCGAAGGCCGGGCCGTCGCCTACAGCACCTTCCTCGACGGCAACCTCTGGCAGCCCAGCCACCATGTGGACAAGTTCCCGCTCGTGGGCGACGCAAAATTCGGCCTTGTCTATTCCGGCAAACGCTTCGACGTGGCACTCACGGAAATCATCCGCAGCAAGGAGTTCATCGGTCAGCGCGAGATTGATGCTTATGGCGCGCTGACGTTCTCCGTGAAATGGGATCATCCCGCCACGCGCCGGTAGCGGGGCGTCTCCGAAAAACCTTCACCTCAATCACCGCAGCCTCTCCCTCCCGATATTATGGCCAAGCCGACCAAGTCATACCAGTTCGTCAACAACCTCTGGAACGATGCCGAGGCCGCCAGGCTCAAAGGCATGGACCGCCTGGTCTATCGATCGAACAAGCTCGGTGCCGACCAACGCATCACCAACACCGGCGGCGGCAACACGTCCTCCAAGCTGAAGGAGACCGATCCGCTCACCGGCCAGGCCGTCGAGGTCCTCTGGGTGAAGGGCTCCGGTGGCGACCTCCGCACCAGCGGCCGTGAGAACTTCTCCTCCCTTTATCAGGGCAAACTTGTCGGTCTCCAGAAGTCCTACGCCAAACGCAGGGACAAGGGCCTCAAGTCGCAGGCCGAGGACGACATGGTCGCGGCCTACAACCACGCCACCTTCAACCTCAACCCGCGCGCCAGTTCGATTGACACGCCGCTCCACAGCTTCATCCCCGCGAAGCACGTGGACCACATGCATCCGAACGCCATCATCTCCATCGCCGCAAGCCAGCGCTGCGTGGAGCTGACGAAGAAGATCTTCGGCGGCGAGATGGCCTACGTTCCGTGGATGCGCCCCGGCTTCGAGCTGGGCCTCGCGATGCAGTCCATCTGCAAGAAAAACAAGAAGGCCACCGCCATCATGATGGGCCAGCACGGCTTCATCTCGTGGGACGACGACGACAAGAAGTGCTACCTCCGCACGCTCGACTGCATCGAGACCGCCGCCGCCTGCATCGAGGCAAAATACCAGGCCAAGGGCGGCGACGCCGCGGCCTTTGGCGGCGCGAAGTTCCAGACGCTCTCGCAGGAGAAGCGGAACGAGACCTTGGCCGCGGTTCTCCCCTGGCTGCGCGGCCAGGTCAGCCAGCAAAAGCGATTCATCGGCACCGTGCAGGACGACGAGAAGATACTCCGCTTCGTGAACTCGAAGGATGCGCCCCGGCTCGCAGGGCTGGGCACGAGCTGCCCCGATCATTTTCTCCGCACGAAGATCAAGCCGCTCTACGTGGACTGGAACCCGCAGGGCGAAGACGTTGCCGCGCTCAAGACGAAGCTCAAGGCCGGCCTCGAGGCTTACCGCAAGGACTACGCCGCGTATTACAACAAGTGCAGGCACGCCAACTCGCCGGCGATGCGTGACCCGAATCCGACGGTCATCCTCATCCCCGGCTGCGGCATGATCGCGTGGGGGAAGGACAAGTCAGAGAGCCGCGTCACCGCCGAGTTCTACAACTGCGCCGTCGAAGTGATGCGTGGCGCTGAAGCCATCGACAAATACATCGCGCTGCCGCAGCAGGAGGCGTTCGACATCGAGTATTGGCTGCTGGAGGAGGCGAAGCTCAGGCGCATGCCGGCCGAGAAGGAACTCGCGCGGCAGGTCATCATCGTCATCGGTGCCGGCAGCGGCATCGGCAAGGAAGTCACGCACCGGCTCGTGAAGGAGGGCGCGCACATCGTCTGCGTGGACCTGAAGCTGGAGACCGCGCAGGCGACCGCGAATGAACTCACCGCCAAATACGGTCCCGGCATCGGCGTCGCCGGGACGGGCATTTCCAACTGCGGCGTCGCCGTCGGCCTCGCGTGCGACATCACCAAGCGCGAGAGCGTGCGGGTCATGCTCAACCAGGTTGCGCTCGCCTACGGCGGCTTCGATTCCATCATCGTCACCGCCGGCATCTTCGTCGCTCCGGACACGGCCGGACGCATCCCGGACGACAAGTGGCCGCTCACCTTTGCCATCAACGTCATGGGTTCCTACATCGTGGCCGACGAGGCGAAGCGGACCTGGCTGGAGCAGGGGTTGACCGGCAGCCTCGTGCTGACCACCAGCGCCAACGCCGTGGTAGCGAAGAAGGGTTCGATTGCCTACGACACTTCAAAGGCTGCGGCGAACCATCTCGTCGGCGAACTGGCGGTGGAACTCTCGCCGCTCATCCGCGTCAACGGCGTTGCACCCGCGACCGTCGTGCAGGGCAGCGCGATGTTTCCACGCGACCGCGTCATTGCCAGCCTCGCGAAATACAACCTTGCCTACGATGAAAGCGAATCGAGCGAAGCCCTTACCGAGCGGCTCGCCCGGTTTTATGCCGAGCGCACGCTGACGAAGAATCCCATCACGCCCGCCGACCAGGCCGAAGGCTTCTTCCTGCTGGTTTCCAACCGCCTCACCAAGACGACCGGCCACATCATCCCCGTGGATGGTGGATTGAGTGATGCGTTCCTGCGGTAGTGCAGCCCAATTCCTGTTCGGCCCGAACCCCGAAGCAACGGTTGGGGCACACGGACCGCGCGGAGGAGCGCGGCGTTCACGCCGCAGAAAGCCCGGGAGCAAAAGTGCATTCGAACCAACACAGACTGGCGCACGTTTCCGCGGCCTGAAGGCCGCGCTCCGCGCCGTCGGCTGCCAGCCCCCCCCCGATCAGCCGAACGTTCGCTTCAGGCGGCTGTCGTGATACGCGACACGCTGCTCGGCGGACATCTTGTCGAAGTCAGGGGAACCGTTCGCGAGCTTCGGCCACGCTGACGTCTTCGCCGCCGCTTCCGGGGCGGCGGGCTTCTCACTCGCACCCTGCGGAGACGGCTTCGCCAGCGGGTTGTTCCGCACTTCGACCGTGGAGCGCTTCGTCGCACTGCCGTCGTAGCTCATCGCCTGGTCGGTGAGTTCCAGGTCCTTCTCCAGCGGGCGCTGCGGCTTGATGCCCCTGCCCTGCAGCACGCCGTGGTAGGCGCGCACGGCCTCCTCCGGCGACACCTTGCCGTCGGTGATGAGGCGGAGCATCTCGATGAATGCGAGCTGGT
>JBAYGL010000358.1:0-5934 GCA_041666725.1 Limisphaerales bacterium | reverse complement strand
TACGCGCTGTTCACCGGGCTGTCCTTCTGCGCGCAAACGTGGTGGCAGCTGATGATCTTCCGCTTCCTGGCCGCGCTGGGCATCGGCGGTGAATGGGCCGTCGGCTCGTCGCTCCTTTCCGAAACCTGGCCGAAGAAGTGGCGTCCGTGGATCGCCGCCGTGCTGCAGACGGGCGTGAATCTCGGCGTGCTGCTCGCCTGCCTCACCACCTTCCTTATGGCGGACCTGCATCCGAAATGGGTCTTCCTCGTCGGCATCCTCCCGGCGCTGATGGTCTTCTGGATCCGCCGTCATGTGCCCGAACCGGAGGAATGGCACGCCGCCAAGCGCGAGGCGATGGGCCTGCAACCGGGCATCATGGACCTCTTCCGGGGCGAGGTGCGGCGCACGACGCTTCTCACCATCATCGTCTGTGCCTGCGGCCTGACCGCGTGGTGGGCCTTCATGTTCTGGCACGCACAGCACCTGCGGAACCTGCCCGACCTCGACGCGGCGGCGAAGGTCGAGTTCGCGAAGGGCGCAGTCGCGTCCTCTGGAAATGCAACCGCCGAGGCGGCGAAGTGGGTGGCCGCCTACAAGCAGAAAATCGTCAGCATCGCCTTCTTCGTCATCATCCTGGCGAGCACCCTCGGCAACTTCGCGGCGGCGTGGCTGGCGCGCTCGTTTGGCTACCGGCGCTCGATCTCGATCTGCTACTTCGGCTTTTTCCTCGCGATGGGCGCGGCGTTCATCCAGCCGCGCGGCTGGGAATCCCTCGTGTGGGTCTGGTTCCCGGCGGTCGGCTTCTTTTCCGGCGTGTTCGGGCTGTTCACCATGTATCTGCCGCCGCTCTTTCCCACGCTGCTGCGCACCACCGGCGCGGGCTTCTGCTACAACATCGGGCGCATCGCCTCGGCGCTTGGCGTGATCTTCTCGGGCTCGCTCGCGACGGGCGGCGACTTCAAGAAGACACTGCTCTTCGCCGCGTGCCTCTTCGTTCCCGGCATGTTCGTCGCGCTCATCCTGCCGGAGCCGAAAGACCTCGGCGGGCACGCCACCGAGACGGAACTGTCCGCCGTGGAATGACGACGGAACCGAACCGGCTGGTGATTCTCCTCAAAGCCCCGCGCGCGGGCGCGGTGAAAACCCGGCTCGCGCAAACGCTCGGTGCGGAGGCCGCCTGCGCCGCCTACCGGCAGCTCGTCGAAACGCTCCTCGCCAGCCTTTCCTCCCTGCGCGCGGTGGAGCTGTGCTTCACTCCGGGGGACGCCGGCGTTGAAATTGAGCCGTGGCTGCGGGAGGAGTGGTCTTTGTGCCCGCAATCCGGGGGCGATCTGGGCGGGCGGCTTCACGCCGTGTTTGCAGACCACTTCCGGTCGGACGCCGACCGCGTCGTCGTCATCGGCTCCGACTGCCCGGCCGTGACGGCGACGGACATCAAGGACGCGTGGCTCGCCCTGTCCGCGCACGACGTGGTGCTGGGGCCCGCGCTGGACGGCGGCTACTGGCTCATCGGCCTGCGCGCGCCGCAGCCCGGCCTGTTCACCGCGATGCCCTGGAGCACGGACGCAGTGCTCGCAGAAACGATGCGCCGCGCGAGAGAAGCCGGCCTCCGCGTCGCGTTGCTTCGTGAGTTGTCCGACGTGGACACGGAGGCGGACTGGGAGCGGTGGTTGGCCAGGCAGGGATGAAATCTCAGTTCCAAAGAAGCTCCAAATGCCAAGCTCCAATAATGCGTGCCGCCATTGGGGAGAAATCAGAGCAGGCAACCGCGCTCGCCGCATTGGTAATTGGAGCTTGGAGCTTCTTTGGAACTTGGAGCTTGGGATTTGGAGCTTTTCTCCCCGCACCCTTTCACGGCTAATCATCCCATGCTCAACCTCGGCATCGTCGGACTCGGCTTCATGGCCGCCACCCACATCAAGGCGCTGCGGCAGGTGCCCGGCGCGCGCGTCGCCGCGCTCTGCAATCCAAGCGGCCGCCATCTGGACGGCGACTTCAGCGGCGTCGCGGGCAATGTCGGCGACAACGCGCCCGTGAAGCTGGAGCCGGGCAGCTTCAAGGCGTTCCGGGACTACGCCGCGATGCTCGCCGATCCGGACATCCACGCCGTGGACATCTGCGCGCCGACGCTGGCGCACCGCGATCTCGCCGTCGCCGCGCTGCGCGCGGGCAAGCACGTGCTCTGCGAAAAACCGCTGGCCCGCACCGCCGTCCAGGCGCGCGAGATGGCGGCGGTGGCGGCGGAAATGAAGCGCGTCTTCATGCCGGCGATGTGTCTGCGCTTCTTCCCGGAATGGGTGTGGGTCAGGGCGGCCATCGCCGACGGCCGCTTTGGCAAGGTGCTTTCCGCGCGGTTCCGCCGGGTGGCCGAGCCGCCGGGCTGGGGGCAGGGCAACTTCCTCGACGGCGCGAAGTCCGGCGGCGCGCTGCTGGACCTGCACATCCACGACACGGACTTCGTGCAGTTTTGTTTTGGCCGTCCACGCGCGGTGCGCTCCAGCGGCTACACGAAGATCAGCGGCGCGATTGACCACGTCGTGACGGAATACGAAGTCGCCGGCGGCGCGATGGTGCACGCCGAGGGTGCGTGGTGCATGACGCCGGGCTTCGGCTTCAACATGAGCTACACGGTGAATTTCGAGCGCGCGACGGTGGACTATGATCTCGCGCGCGGCGCGGACGCGCTCAAGCTTTCGGAGCAGGGCAGGGGGGCGCAGGTGCTCAAGCTCGACCAGCCCGACGGCTACGTCGGCGAGCTGCGGCATTTCGTCGAGTCCATTGCGGCCGGCCGGATGCCGGGCGTGGTCACGGCGGCGGACGGGGTCGGCTCGGTGGAGATTTGCGAGGCGGAGGAACAGTCCATCCGGGCCGGGCAGCGCGTCGAACTCGCGTAGCACGGTGCGGACAGAAATCAGCGATTGACCATGGCCGTGTCCCGAATAGCCTTTCGCGCGTGATTTTTTGTCCGGCCCAAACCACCTGCCCTCGCGGGCCGTAATCGCTTCGTCCCATCAAGCTCATCAGTCCATCCTCACGGAGCGTTTCCGCTGTTTTGTGACCACCGTCCGTCCATCCGACCGGATCGAGACACCGCACGGCTGCGCCTTTGCCGTGACGGCGGGGCAGTTGAAATCGGTGCCCGCGTGGCGGAGCTGCTTCGCCAGACAGCGGAAGGACCATCGCTACTACGAGCTGATCGAGCAGACGCTCGCGGACGGGTTTGAACACCGCTACTTCGTGCTGGAGGACCGTGAGGGGCGCGTGCGCGCGGTGCAGCCGTTTTTCCTGGTCCATCAGGACATCGCTGCGGGCGCGCGGGAAATGGCGCGCAACGCGGTGGGGCGGGTCCGCCGGTGGTTTCCCGGTTTTCTGAAGGTGCGCGTGCTGATGGTCGGCTGCGCGGCGGGCGAGGGGCATCTCAGCGCGGACGGGGAGGCCGAGATGCAGTGGATCGCGGAGTCGTTGCGAGGCGCGTTGCAGGTGCAGGCGCGCCGTCTGGGCGCGTCGCTCGTGGTGCTGAAGGAGTTTCCGCGCTCCTACCGCGCGGCGCTTGCGGGCTTCTCGGACCAGGACTACACGCGCATCCCCAGCATGCCGATGGTGCGGCTGGACATTCCGTTCGCCAGCTTCGAGGAGTATCTCAGCAAGAAGATCAGCAAGGTGATGCGCCACAATCTGCGCCGGAAGTTCAAGAAGCTCGCCACCGCGCCCCCCCTTGAGATGCAGGTGGTCAACGATGTGACGCCTTTCGTGGACGAGGTTCACCCGCTGTATCTCCAGGTGTTCCACCGGTCGAAGATGACGTTCGAAAAACTCACGAAGGAATACCTGTGCCGCCTCGGCCAGACGATGCCCGACCGCGCGCGCTTCTTCATCTGGCGGCAGAACGGGCGGATCGTTGCGTTCAGCGTGTGCCTCGTGCATGACGGCGCGATCTACGACGAATACATCGGGCTCGAGTATCCGCTGGCGCTGGACCTGCACCTCTACTTCGTCACGCTGCGGGACATCATCCAGTGGGCCGTCACCAACGGATGCACGCGGTATTGCAGCAGCGCGCTGAACTACGATCCGAAACTCCACCTCAAGTGCGAACTGGCACCGGTGGATCTCTACGTGCGGCACACGTCGGCGTGGATCAATCCGTTCTTCCGCCGGCTGCTGCCGGTGCTGGAGCCGACGCATCGCGACCCGGTGCTGCGCAAGTTCCCCAACGCCCATGAGCTCTGAACCGCCCGCCGCGACGGACGCCCATCCTGTTCCATCGCGGCGGAGTTACGCACTGCTGGCGGCCGGCGTGATGTGCGTGACGGCCGCCGAGCTGCTGTTCAAGCGCGGGGCGGCGGCGACGGCCGGGGCTTCGGACGCCGGTTCGCTGTTTGGTTTTTCCGTCCTCGCGTCCGGCTGGACGTGGCTGGGCATCGCCGCCTACATCAGCGCTTCGGCGGCGTGGATGAACGTGCTGCGGCAGATGCCGCTGCACATCGCCTTCAGCATGATGAGCGCGGACCAGGCGCTGGTGCCGCTCTGCGCGTGGGCCCTGCTGGGCGAGAGCATCAGCCCGCGCCGGTGGTGTGGCATCGCGCTGGTGGTCATCGGGATTTACGTCATCGCGCGGCCCGCCGCCCAACGAAAGGAGCAGGTGTGAGCGCCGCCCTGCTCCTGGCGCTGATCGCCTCGCAGGTCTGCCTCGTGACCGGCGAGCTGCTGATGAAGCGCGCGATGGACCTGACCAACGCGACGCCGGTTCCATGGGCGCGGTTCGTGCCGCGGTTTCTGGCGGCCATCGCCTGCATGAGCGGGTGGTTCTTTCTCTGGGGAGGGCTGCTGCAGCGGGCGGACCTGAGTTTTGTCTACCCCTTCGAGGGATTGAGCCCGATTCTGGTCATGATGGGGGCGTCCATTTTCCTGAAGGAAAAGCTCACGGCGCGCACCTGGGTCGGCATCCTCCTGATCGGCTGCGGCGTGGCGCTGGTGTCAGCCAGCTAAACCGGAACGATGCAGTGGCGCGACGGGAGCGCGGCCTTCACAGGTTGTGTGAAAACTGCTCCTGCAGATGAACCAAGAACTCAAACCCGCCTGAAAAAGTGCTTGTTTCACAACACCGTTGCCCCCCTCGCTCCGCGAAGGGAGAAGGAGCGGCTCGGCCACCGGCGCCAGTTCCACCAACCTTCACACGCAGCCGGCATGATTCGGAGTTCGGGTTGAGTATTTTCCGGCACCGAGGATTCCTCGTTTGCGCGGCGGAGGCGTTGCCGTAACATCGTCGCGTCGCTGATGAAACATTTGTCCACAACGGGTCGAGTGGCGCTGGGTGCCGCGCTGTTCTGTCTCGTGATGGGAGGTTTCGTTCTGGCGGGGTGGTGGTCGGACAGCCCTTCGTTCAGGGCGTTCCTTGCGCCGCTGGGCCTGATCAAGGCGAACGCGGCCTTTGGCTTCGTCCTCGCCGGCGCGGCGCTGGCGCTCAACACAGCCCCCGAGGTGCGCCGCTGGGAATGGGTCGTCACGGCGGTGCTGGCCGCGCTGGTCACGCTGCTGGGAGCCCTGACGCTTTCGGAATATGTCCTCGGTGCGGACCTGTTGATCGACGAGCTGCTCGCCACCGACATTGACGGCGACGAGCTTTCGCCGCCGGGGCGGATGCCTGTCAACGCGGCCCTCGGCTTCCTGCTGGTGGGCACGGCGCTCATGCTGCTGAACGGACAGTCGCAAAAGCGCCGGCGGCCGATGGCGGTGGGCCTGCTGGCGTGCGTGTTGCTGGGACTGTCCCTGTTTTCCCTCTCGGGCCTCGCGTTCGACGTGCCGACAACCTACCGGTGGGAGGAAGCCAGGCCCATGGCGCTGCGCTCCGCGCTGGGTTTCATGGCGCTGGCGACCGGACTGATGGCGATGGCGCATGAGTGGAGCCGGCGCGAAGGCTTGGCATTGGTGCGCTGGCTGCCGCTGGCCGTG
>JBAYGL010000357.1:0-5980 GCA_041666725.1 Limisphaerales bacterium | reverse complement strand
GTGGCGGAAACACTCGCGGGCCACTACCACCGGCGGATGGCCGTGCCGGAAGCGCTGTTGCGGCTGGTCAAGGGCGGCCATCTCGGCCGCAAGTCGGGTGAAGGCTTTTATCTCCACCGTGGCATGGAAGCCGTCGCGAGCGAAAATGCATCCCGCTTCGTTAAGGACGACGTCGCAGCCAATCTCGACCGGACCGAACTCCAGCTCCGCATGGTGCTCCTGATGGTCAACGAGGCCGCGCGCTGCGTGGAGGAGGACATCGTCAGCGGTCCGGAAGACGTGGATTTCGCGATGATCATGGGTTCGGGCTTCGCGCCGTTCCGCGGCGGGCCGCTGCGTCATGCGGACACGGTCGGCGTTGCGAGTTTCGTGCATGCAATGGACAAGCTCGTGGACGAAGGCGAGGAGCGCTTCGCCCCCTGCGCGCTGCTGAAGGATCTGGCGGCGAAGGAAAAGGGCTTTTATGCGGACGCGAAAGTCATGCTGTGAGCGTGCGGGCTGCAACGTGCATGTGGGCTTGGAAGAACCCCAACGGGGTTCTGTAATACAGCCCAGGGTTGGTGAAGCGCAGCGGAGCCTGCCCTGGGTTAACGACCAGATGGATTTGTGCCCTGAAGGGGCACCGGAACCCCTCTTTCGTCACCACGTTTCCGCCGCCCTTTCAGGGCGGACTTATCTTTCCACGATCGATACCCAGGGTGGCGCTACGCGCAACCCTGGGCTGTATTCCGGTGCCCCGTTGGGGCACGAATCCATTTGCCTCACGCCACTTCCCTTTGTCTCGCACCACCAACCCGCAACGCACCGGAGGTCACCATGAATGCACTCCCCACCCCGCCCACGGACCCGCGCCCCTCGCCACAGGGTGACGACGCCGCGCAGGTCATAGACACCTCGAAGATGAACGCCGGCCAGCGCGCCGCGCTCGAAATGACCGAGTCCGCCCGCGACGCCGCATCGGAGAAGGGCAGCTTCGCCGCGAACCTCTTCATGGGCCGCTACGAGCTGGGCCGCCTGCTGCCCTACCCCGTGCAGACGCCCGGGGACCGCGATCAGGGCGACGCCTTCCTCGCGGGGCTCGAACAGTTCCTCCGCGACAACGTGGACCCGGACGAGATTGATCGCACGGGGGAGATTCCCGACGAGGTCATCGAGGGCCTCGCAAAGCTGGGTGCGTTCGGCATCAAGATTTCGCCGCAGCTCGGCGGCCTCGGCCTCTCGCAGACCAACTACTGCCGCGCCGCCGTGTTGCTTGGCAGTTATTGCAGCAACCTTGCCGCGCTTGTCTCCGCACATCAGAGCATCGGCGTGCCCCAGCCGTTGATCCTCTTCGGCACCGACGAGCAGAAGGCGAAGTGGCTGCCGCGTTGTGCGAAGGGCGAGATTTCCGCCTTCGCGCTCACCGAGGTGGGCGTCGGCTCCGATCCCGCGACGCTCCAGACCCGCGCCGAGCCCACGCCCGACGGCCAGCACTTCGTCATCAACGGCGAGAAGCTCTGGTGCACCAACCTCATCAAGGCCGGCGTGCTCGTGGTGATGGCGCAGACGCCCGCGAAGGTTGTGAACGGCAAGGAACGCAAGCAGGTCACGGCCTTCATCGTGGACATCGACACGCCGGGCGTTGAAATCGCCCACCGCTGCCGCTTCATGGGCCTGCGCGCCCTCTACAACGGCGTGGTGCGCTTCCACGACGTGAAGGTGCCGCGCGCGAACATCATCCTCGGCGAGGGCAAGGGCCTGAAGGTCGCGCTCTCCACCTTGAACACGGGCCGCCTCACGCTCCCCGCCGCCTGCACCGGCCTGGCCAAGCGCTGCCTGGCCATCGCCCGCAAGTGGTCCGCCGAGCGCGTGCAGTGGGGCGCGCCCATCGGCAGGCACGCCGCCATCGCGGACAAGCTCGGGCGCATGGCCGCGAACATCTTTGCGATGGAAGCCATGACGCTCTACACCGCCAGCCTTGTGGACAAGGACAAGAAGGCCGACATCCGCCTCGAAGCCGCGATGTGCAAGCTCTGGGGCAGCGAGCGCGCCTGGGAAATCGTGGACGACACGATGCAGATCCGTGGCGGCCGCGGCTACGAGACTGCGCAGTCCCTCAAGGAACGCGGCGAGGAACCCGTCGCCGTCGAGCGTTTGTTGCGTGACTGCCGCATCAACACGATTTTCGAGGGCAGCAGCGAGATCATGCGGCTCTTCATCGCACGCGAGGCGCTGGACCCGCATTTGAAAGTGGCAGGCGCAGTGCTGAATTCGCAGTTGCCCCTGGGCGTGCGCGCCGGGGCCGCCATGAAAGCAGGACTCTTCTACGCAGGCTGGTATCCGCTGCAATGGCTGCCGTCACTCGCCCCCGTGGACGCGAACCCCGCGTTTGCCGGGCACCTCAAGTTCGCGCGGCGCTCGGCCCGGAAGCTCGCGCGTTCGCTCTTCCATGCGATGGCGCTCAACGGTCCGAAGCTCGAGAAGCAGCAGGTCCTGCTCGGTCGCTTCGTGGACATCGGCACGGAAATCTTCGCCCTCACGGCGACGTGCGCGCGGGCCGAGGCCAAGTTGAAGCACGCCAAGAGCCGCGAGGAAAAGGAATCCCTGCTCCAGCTCGTGGAATGCTTTTGTCAGCAGGCCCGCCTGCGCATCGCGCGGCATTTCGACGGCTTGCATCACAACGCCGACCGCGCCGGCTACAAGCTGGCGCAGGGCGTTCTCTCGGGCCAGCTCGGCTGGCTTGAGGATGGGATTGTCTCTCACGCGAAGTGAGGGAGCCTTGCCGGGCGGCAAGCCCGGCACCCGGTCGCGCTTCTCTGTCCCCCGCGACCGGGTTTTCCATTTCGTAGTCGCAGGCTTCAGCCTGCACGTGAAGTCGGGTTTCGATTCGCAACCTGAAGGTTGCGACTACGGCAGGTAGCCCCTCGCCAGTTCTCGGAACGCAGCAACTTGCCCGGCCTCCCAGTCCGGCCCGCGTCCGAGTTCCCGGGCCAGCAGCGCGGCCACGGCGGGCGCGGATTCCATCGCCGCCCGTGCGTCGAGCAGCAGGGAACGGGAGCGGCGGGCCAGCACGTCCTCCACCGTCCGCGCCATCTCGTGACGCACGGCGCGAAGCACGTCGCTCGCGGTCACCGGCAGGTTTGGATGAATCAGCCGCGACGCGAGAGCCATGTCTCCGAAGGTCAGTGACGCTGCCGGCCCGTTGTGTTGCCCCGGATCGGCCAGCGCCAGGTTTTCCGTGACGCACGGTTTCCGTGGCAGGCCGGCGACTTCCAGCGCCTTGTCCACGGCGTCCGCCGCCATTTTACGGTAAGTCGTCCATTTGCCGCCGGTGATGGTGACGAGGCCGCCGGACGAGACGAGCACGACGTGATCGCGCGGCAGCGCGGCGGTGGATTTCGCGCCGGGCAGCTTCACCAGCGGACGCAGCCCGGCGGTCACGCTGAGAATGTCGCTCTTGGTGGGAGCCTTCGCGAGATACTGCGCGGCGTGATCGAGGAGGAACTGAACTTCTCCCGCGAGCGGACGCGGCTCCAGCGGCGTCTCCGTGACCGGCGTGTCCGTCGTGCCGACCAGCACGCGGCCCTGCCACGGGATGACGAAGAGCACACGCCCGTCCTCCGTGCGCGGGACCATGAGCGCGGTGTCGCTGCCGAGGAATTCACGCGGCAGCACGAGGTGCGCGCCCTGGCTCGGGGCGATGACCGGCGGCGCATCATTCTCATCCATGCGCCGCACCGCGTCCGTGAAAACGCCGGTGGCGTTGATGACCACGCGAGCTTGGAGGGAAAACTCATTGCCCGATTCCGCGTCGCACACACGGGCGCCGGAGACGCGGCCCGCCTGCTTCAGCAGGGACACGACGCGCACGTAGTTGGCCACGCTCGCGCCGAGACCTGTCGCCGTCTGCGCCAGCGCGATGGCAAGCCGCGCGTCATCGAACTGGCCGTCCTGATACCGGATGCCTCCTCGCAGGCCCGCAGGCTGGACGTTCGGAAGCGCGGCGAGCGTATGCGCCAACGACAGGTGCCGCGACGGTTCCAGCCCGAGTTTGCCCGCGAACCAGTCGTAGAGTTTCAACCCGGCGCCGTAGTAAGGCGCTTCCCACCAGTGGTAGCACGGCACGACGAACGTCAGCGGATGCACCAGATGCGGGGCATTGCGCAGCAGCAGGCCGCGTTCGCGCAGCGATTCGCGCACAAGCGCCACGTTGCCCTGCTTCAGGTAGCGGAAACCGCCGTGAACGAGCTTGGTGCTCCGGCTGGAAGTCCCCTTTGCGAAGTCGCTCTGCTCCACCAGCGCGGTTTTCAGTCCGCGCGCCGCCGCGTCCACCGCCACCCCGAGACCCGTCGCCCCGCCGCCAATGACGAGCACGTCCCAGGGCCGTTGCGGCTCCATCAGGGCGGCGATTGCCGGGGCGCGGTTCACGTCCGGAGGTTAACCGCGGCGGGACAATTGGCGAGCGCGGGAGAAATAGGGATTGAAAGCAGCCGGGCGACTCCTAGTATGCGCCCGCCTTTCCGCTTGCGGAGAGGCGCGATGGTTCGGGACGTAGCGTAGCTTGGTAGCGCGTCTGAATGGGGTTCAGAAGGTCGTGAGTTCAAATCTCACCGTCCCGACCATTTCCCCACGGTGCCGCCGCGCACCGTTGCGGCGGGTTCCCTTCCGTTCACTTCCCGTTTTTCTGCTTCGCCTTGGCCGCCTTGCCGCTGGCCGGCACGGGATCGGTGAACGGGCTCCGTTCGAACGTCAGGCCGTCGCCGGTGACGCGCGGGTCGTTCGCATCCTTCAGCAGCTTCATCAGACGCCCGGACAACGCGCGTTTCTGCGCCGCGAAGGCTGGATCGGCGGCGACGTTCTTCACCTGGTCGGGGTCGCTCTTGAGGTCGTAAAGCTCCTCGGCGGGGCGCTTGGCGAAGGCCAGGTCAACGTGCCATTTCCACTGGTCCTGATATTCGTGCTCAATGAGCCACGTCTTCGTCGGGCTGGCGTCCATGTCCGGAAACGCGGCAAACGTGTTCGAGTCCACGGCCTTCAGGTCCGGGGTGCTCTCGGCGGCTGCGTAGGGCGCGCCCATCGGCCATCGGTCAGGCGCGAAGTTGCGGATGTAGAGGAAGTCCGGCGTGCGGAGCGAACGCATGGGATAAGGCAGATTCCCCTCACGCGCCGAGCCCACATGCCGCTCGCGACCCGCCACGGCCCAGTCGCGGCTCGGGTCCACGAAGCCGGCCTTGCCCGACTTCAGAAGCGGAACGAGGCTCTTGCCGTAGAGGTTTTCGGGGGGCTTCACTCCGCCGATTTCGAGGAAGGTCGGCATCAAATCCGGCACGCGCGCGATGTCGTCGAGCACCCGGCCGGGCTTGCCGCCGGGCCAGCGCACCACCAGCGAAACGGCGGTCCCGTGATCATAGAGGTTGCACTTGCCGCGGGTCACTCCGGGCATTCCGTGGTCGCCGCTGAGCACCACAACGGTCTTTTCCAGCTCGCCCGCCTCCTCCAGCCGCTTCATCAGCACGCCGACGTAGGCGTCCACCGCCTGGCACTCGCCCAGATAATCCGCCACGTCCTCGCGCACCTCGGGCACATCGGGGAGAAACTTCGGCAGCTTCCCCTTGAGCGCCCCGGGTTCGATGCCCCAGAGCTGCCGGCCGCTGCCCTTGACCCACGAGCGATGCGTCGTCGTCGTGCCGAACCAGTAGTGCCACGGCTGGCCGGGCTTCCGCGCGGCGAGGAAGTCGTCGAAGTTTCCGCGCACCTGCGCCAGGATTTTCTCCCGCGCGGCGGCGACGGTCTGGCCATCCGCGACCATCTTCGTGGCCTCTTCGGAGAAGTTGTTGCAGGCCCTGCCCGCCTTCTCATACGCGTATTGCTGCCCGCCGAAGCCCGCGTCCGCCGGCGTGCCCGGACTCCACACCTTGAAACTCTTGCCGATGTGATAACCCGCGTCCCGCAGCAGCAGCGGGAAGGTGGGAATCTTCTCGTCCCAGACTGCGCCCTGAAG
>JBAYGL010000356.1:0-5991 GCA_041666725.1 Limisphaerales bacterium | reverse complement strand
TACGGCAAATACACCGACGCCCTCCGGCCGGACCGCGCGGGCGCCCGCTCGCTGGACGTGGGCTGCGGCGTCGGGCAGGTGGTCGGCGCGCTGACCCGCGACGGCGTGGAGGCTTACGGCGTGGATGTGTCGGGGCCGAACATTGCGCGCGCGCGGGAGTTCAGCGAGCGCTGCCAGCTTTACGACGGCAGGCGGCTGCCGTTTCCCGACGGGCACTTCGCCCGCGTGGGCGCGCTGAACGTGCTCGAACATGTGGACGAACCCGAGGCGTTCCTCGCCGAGCTGGTGCGCGTGACGGAGCCGGGCGGCAAGGTGGTCGTTTCCAGTCCGAACTTTCTGCGGGTCATCGGCGCGCGCGACTACCACTACCGGATGCGCGGGCTGGGCAACAAGTGGCACAACCTCCAGCGGCTCCTCGCCAAACGCCGGCAGATGAAGGATGCGCCGGACCAGGTGCGCTTCGAGCGCGTGGCCCCGGTGGTGAAAACGCCGTTCGAGCCGGATGACGACGCGATCATCATGACCAACGCCCTGGAAATGGCCTTCCAGCTCGAACGCCTCGGCTGTGCGGTGGAAAGCGCGCTCTGCACGGATCGCTACGTGTTCCCGCCGCTGGACTGGCTGCTGAACCTCACGCCGCTGCGCTACGGGATGCTGTGCGCGTTCGTGGTGGCGAGGCGGAAGTAAGAAGAGACTGCCCGCGAATCACGCGAATATACGCGAATGGAAAACTCGATGAACAAAACCGACTGGGAAGCGCACTATCAGGCGAAGGACACGCCTTGGGACAAGGGCGAGCCATCACCGGGTCTCGTGGACTGGCTGGCGGCACATCCCGACGCGCCGCGCGGGACGGTGCTGGTGCCCGGCTGCGGGCTGGGGCACGACGTGCGGGCGTGGGCGGCGGCGGGATTTCAGGCGACGGGCTTCGACATCGCGCCCAGCGCGGTGGAGCGGGCACGGGCGGCGGGGATGCCGAAGCGGACGGATTTCCGCCTTGGCGATTTTCTCACGGACGCGCCGCACGAATCATTCGACTGGGTCTTTGAGCACACCTGCTTCTGCGCCATCCAGCCGGACCGGCGCGAAGACTACGTGCGCGCGGTGCTGCGCTGGCTGAAACCGGGCGGGCACCATCTCGCGGTGAACTACTTCATCCCGGACAAGGAAGGCCCGCCCTTCGGCGTGGACCGTGACGAAATCTGGGCTCGGTTTTCGCCGCACTTTGAGTTGCTGGAGGAGTGGACGCCCCGCTCGTATCCGAACCGCACCGGGCTGGAGCGGATGTTCTGGTGGCGGCGGCACTGAGTTCCAAGTGCAAGGTTCAACGTTCAAAGTTGAAGCGCGTTGCGGCTGGCCGGGCGCGTGCGAACCAGCCAACTTTGAACTTGGAACCTGAAACCTTGAACCGCCCTACGCGCCCTTGCCGAGGACGGCGGTGATTTCCCTGGCGAGTTCCTCGACCTTGTAGGGCTTGTTGACCATCCCGCGGAAGCCGTGCTGCTTGTAGTTGGCCATCTCGGGGCCATGCGAGTAGCCGCTGGAAACGATGGCGCACACGTTGGGGTCAATCTCCCGCAGGCGCTGGATGGCTTCCTTGCCGCCCATGCCGCCGGGGATGGTGAGGTCCATGATGAGCGCGACGTAGGGTTTGCCTTCATCGCGGGCGGCCAAGTAGGCCTTGATGCATGCCTCGCCGTCGGCCACGGCATCCACCTGGTAGCCGAGGAATTCCAGCGCGGTCTGCGCGAGCTCGCGGATCAACTCCTCATCGTCCATCACAAGAATGCGCCCCTGCCCCTGCACCGGCGTGACCGGCTCGGGCGGCGCGGACTTGACCGGCTTGTCCGACGCGGGGAGGAAGACGTGAAACTCGGAGCCGACGCCCACGGTGGAATCCACGGTCATGATGCCATCGTGCTTCTTCACGATGGAATAGGAGGTGGCCAGGCCGAGGCCGGTGCCCTTTTCCTTGGTGGTGAAATACGGGTCGAAGACCTTGCCGAGGTGCTCCGGCTTGATCCCGGTGCCGTGGTCCTTGACGGTGATGCGGCAGTAGCGGCCCGCCGGCAGCGCGAGCGGCGAATCGGCATCAATCGACAGGTTTTCGGCCGAGACGTTGACGACGCCTCCGTTGGGCATGGCTTGAACGGAGTTGATGACGAGGTTCTGGATGACCTGGCTGAACTGGCCCTGGTCCACCTCCACCGGCCACAAGTCCGGCGGGGCCTGAAATTCGCAGCGCACGTTCGAGCCGCGGAGGGCGAAGCTCGTGGAGTCGCGGATCAGCTCGAGCAGCGAGGCGGTCTGGCGCACAGGTGCGCCGCCCTTGGCGAAGGTGAGCAGCTGCGTGGCAAGGTCCTTGGCGCGCAGGGCGGCCTTCTCCGCCTCCTCCAGCCGCTCGAACTGCTTCTCACCCGGCTGACAGAAAAGGCGGGCGAAGGAAATGTTGCCGATGACCGCCGTGAGGATGTTGTTGAAGTCGTGCGCGATGCCGCCGGCGAGGATGCCCAGCGAGTCGAGTTTGCTCGCCCGCACCCGCTCTTCCATGATGGCCTGCTGGTCGCTGATGTCGCGGAACACGAGGACGGAACCGATGGTGTTGCTTTCCTGGTCGCGGATGGGCGCGGCGCTGGCCGCGATCATGCGCTCGGTGCCCGTGCGTGAAACCAGGATGCTCTGGTCGGGCAGGTCCACGATCTCACCGGTGGCCAGCACCTGCGAGACGGGGTTGCGATAGGCCTGCCGCGTGCGCTGGTGAATGACGCTGAACACGGCCGGGAGCGTCTGCCCGAGCGCGTCGCCCTGCCGCCATCCGGTGAGGTCCTCAGCGTGCCGGTTGATGATGCTCACGCAGCCCTCGGTGTCGGTGGCGATGACGCCGTCACCGATGGAGCGCAGCGTGACGGCAAGGCGTTCCTTCTCGGCGGCGAGCGCGTCCTCGGCCTGCTTCCGTCCGGTGACATCCAGCACCAGCGAGGCGACGCCGACGATCTGGCCGGTGGTGTCGATGAGCGGCGTGTTATACCAGTCGCAAATGATGGGGCGCTTGTCCTTGGTGCGGTTGGTGACGGCGAAGGCGTTGATGCTCTGGCGGGAGCCGGAGGTGACCGGCGAACTGTTTGGGTGGGCGCTTTTGAGCACGTCCTGCCAGGTGCGCTGGACGTGTTCACGGGCTTCCTCGGAAAGCTGCACGCCGGCCAGGAGGTTGGTGAAAAGATTCGATCCCAGCTCCTTCTTCTCGGATGGGACCAGGATGAGTTCGGCGGCATGCCGGCCTATCGCTTCGCGCGCAGGGTAGCCAAAGATGCGTTCCGCCGCCGGATTCCACGAGGTGACCTGGAAGCTCAGGTTCCACTCGATGACGGCCAGCGGGGTCTGCTGGATGTGGAGCGCGAGCTTGCGCTCGGACTGCTGGCGGGCCTCCTCCGCTTCGCGCTGCGCCGTGATGTCCACCATCGATCCGATCATCCGCACGGCGACGCCCTGCCGGTCGTGGATGATGTAGCCGCGGTCAATGACGTAGGCGAAGGAGCCGTCGCCGCGCCGGAAGCGATACTCGTCGGCCCAGAACTCGCCACCGGTCTGCACGGCGGCCTCGCGTCCGTTCCACACACGGCGGCGGTCCTCGGAGTGCAGGCGCTCCATCCACCAGTCCAGAGTCGGCGACACCGCCTCTGCGGAGTAGCGGAACATGGCCTGCACCGCCTCGTTCCAGACCAGGCGGTTGCCCTCGATGTCCCAGTCCCAAATTGCGTCATTCGTGGCGCGTTCAAGCAGGCGGTCGCGCTCCTGCACATGGCGGAGGTCCTCGGCGAACCTCTCGGCCTCCATGCGGGCCCGCGCCTGCGCCCAGGCGATGCCGAAAAGCAGCAGGTTCACTGAAATCCCCAGCCCGAGCACGATGGGCGGAAGGCGCTTGTAAACGCTGTTCTCGAACAATGGCGAGGAGGCGAGCCCCAGCAGCCACTCGCGGTCAGCCACCCGGACGAAGGTTTCCCGGACAAATTTCGGCCTGGCAGCGCCGGAGGGGCCGGTTGCAAACAGTGTGTGGACTGGCAATGCCTGTCTTCCATCGAACAACCCGGCCCGCAGGCCATGGTCGGAAGGCGAATCAAAAATCCCTTCCAGCAAACGCGGCAGCTCCAGCACGCCAAAGACGTAACCGCGCAGCGCCGCCCTGCGCTCCGCAGGTGTGGCCGTGGGCCGACTTGCAAAGTAAACCGGCTGCACGACGACGACGCGCCCGGCCAGCTTGCCGGCAAACCACGGAAACAGTGCGTGTCCGCTCACCGCGACGCCGCCGGACTCCCGTGCGCGTTCCAGCACCGGACGCAAGTCGGGATCGGCAAACGCATCCGCTCCCAGCACCGTGCGGTTGGTCGCGTCGAGCTTGTTCAGGAGCACCACCGGACAATAGGTGTCACGCTGGCCGGGCGGGTGGACGGAATAACCGGCACCCGCGCTGGGTTTCCACCTGGTTTCGTGCGCCGCAAGGGCATCGCTCGAAACAATCTCCGCGAAGCCGAGCAGCAAAAAGCCGGGGAACCGGTCCCCCACCGCGACGCCGTGGACGAAACGGTTCCATTCGGACACCTCGATGGCCACATTGGCGGTGAAAAAACCGCTCAGGTTGGCGACTTCGTCGAGGTAGCGGACCACGCGGCGCTCCACTGCGTCGTGCTTGGCCTGGGTGATCTGGTCGAAGCGCTCCTGATCGCGCTCAATGGCGTTGTCCCTGACCCTCAGATAGGCGAGCAGCGTCGGGACAAGGGATACGATCAGCACCAGATACGCCGCCCCCATGCGGCGCAGATGCCCCGGCCACCAGTCTGTTCGTCTGTTTCGCGGCAAACCCAATATTGTTCCTGTCCTGCGTTGCCGGCGAGGATAGGGCAAAGCGGCGGGGGGGAAACTCTTTTCTCACGGCAGCAGCCCTTCTCCCGTTTCCAGTCAAAGCCCGAAGTCCACGGAAAAGGGCTTGCCCCTGATTTTCCCTGACGGCGATACTGCGCCCCCATGAAACACGTCCGTCTCGGCATCGTCGGCCTCGGCAACATCGGCAAATTCCACGCCGGCTACCTCCTCGACAAAAAAATCTCCCGCTGCGAGCTGACCGCCGTCAGCGACGCCTTCGCGCCCGGCCTGGAGCCCTTCAAGAACAAGCCCGGCCTCAAAACCTTCACGAGTTGCGAGGAGATGATCCGCTCCGGGGACATCGACGCCCTCATCGTCGCCACCCCGCACTTTCTCCATACCACCATCGGCATCGACGCCCTCCAGAACGGCCTCCATGTCATGGTCGAAAAGCCCATCTCCGCGCACAAGGCCGACGCCGAGCGCCTCATCGCCGTTGCACAGGCGCATCCGAAACAGGTCTTCGGCGGCATGTTTCAGATGCGCGTCGAGCCGCGCTACCAGAAGATCAAGCAGCTCCTCGCCAGCGCGGACTTCGGCCAGCTCGTGCGCGTGAACTGGATCATCACCGACTGGTTCCGCACCGAAGCCTACTACGCCAGCGGCGGCTGGCGCGCCACATGGAAGGGCGAGGGTGGCGGCGTGCTGCTCAACCAGTGCCTCCACCAGCTCGACGTGCTCCAGTGGCTCTGCGGCATGCCCAGGACCGTCCGCGGCTTCTGCCAGCTCGGGCGCTTCCACAACATCGAGGTCGAGGACAACGTCACCACCTACATGGAGTGGGCCAACGGTGCGACCGGCGTCTTCATCTCCTCCACCGGCGAGGCCCCCGGCACCAACCGCCTCGAACTCTGCGGCACGCGCGGCAAGCTCGTCGTCGAGGACAACAAGGTGCGCTTCACACGGAACGACGCGGACATGATCGAGTTCAGCCGCACGACAAAGAGCGGCTTCGCCAAGCCCGAAGTGTGGAACTGCGAAATCCCCTTCGAGCCGGCGGCCAACCCGCACGGCATCCTCATCCAGAACTTTGTGGACGCCATTCTCGACGGCAAGCCGCTCATCGCCCCCGGC
>JBAYGL010000355.1:0-6007 GCA_041666725.1 Limisphaerales bacterium | reverse complement strand
CCGATGTCCGAAAAGCCCATGTCGTCCACGAGGATGACGAGAATGTTCGGGCGGGGTCCGGCGGCCAATGTCATCCGTGGCAAGGCCAGGACGGCCAGCATCACGGCGAGGACGACCCTGCTTCGCAGAAGCCGGCGAAGCGGACGAAGGGTGAAGGACGAACAAAAGCCAGACATGTGTTTCATCGTGGGAGCAGGTTGGATGTCGAAGTCGAAGAGGTTCACGAATTGTGCTCATGGCAGACCGGTGGAAGCTGCCGCCTTGCCTTTCTTCTGGCCGGCCTTTCCGGGGACCGGGCGCGTGGCACTGCCATCCACAGGAAGTGTGGCATTCCATGCCAGCATGGCCTTGGTCAGGCGCGCAACAACCTCGGGCTGTTTCCCGGCGAGGTCGGTGGTTTCGGAAACATCGGCGTCGAGGTCATAAAGCCTGGCTTCCTGGCCGTTGAGATTGACGTAGGCCTTCCATCTGCCATCACGCACGGCGAGGTCGGGGTTCTTCTCGCCGTCCACTTCCGGGCGGTCGGGCGGTCTGCGCCAGAAGATGGGAGCCTGGCGTGTGCTCCGGGCCTTTCCGAGCAAGGTGTCGCTCAGATTCTCACCATCAAGCGCGGCACCGTGTGGCAGGGAAGCACCCGTGACTGCATAGAGCGAGCGGTTCAAATCGAGCGCGCAAAGGATCGCGGTGTCGTTGGTGCCGCCGGCGGCTCCGGCGGCGATGAGTCCCGGGCCCCACACGATGAGCGGTGAGCGCACGCCGCCTTCGTAGAGCAAACCCTTTCCGCCGCGCAACGGAGTGGACAGGCCCGCGCCAGGCTCGGGGCCGTTGTCGGAGGCCAGAAGAATGAGCGTGTTCCCCCGCAATTTCTTGTCGTTGCGGATCCGGTCAAACAACGCCCCAAGCTGCTGGTCCATGGCCGTGAGAACCGCACGGTAGAGGTCTCGCTTGCCGTTTCCTCCACGCTCACGCAGGGCCTTTGGCGGATAGAACGGGCTGTGGACGTCATCCGGCCACAGGTTCACAAAGAAGGGCTTTCCAGCGGCGGCGGCTTCGTCCACGAAGGAGATCGCCTCTTTGACGAAGGACGCCGTGATGGTGGAACGGTCTTCCCAGCGGATGGGCCCGCGTCCGAGCGCCGCGGAGCCGAGGTCGTGCTTGCGGACCGGACTGCCGTCGCCGGCATCACAGAGCGGCAGGATGCGCGGGCCGAGGCCCTCGAAGTTCACCAGGCTCCGGTCGAATCCATACTCCGTGACAAGCGGCGCATCGCCGACATCCCGCTGACCGCCAAGATGCCATTTCCCGAAATGCCCGGTCGCGTAGCCGTTCCTTTGCAGTTCCCGCGCCAGCACGGGTGCCGCCGGGTCGAGCCACTGGGCCATGCCGCGCTGGCCGTTGGACTTCCGGTTTTCGAGGAACGACGAGATGCGCCAGCGCTGGGGATACTGCCCGGTTGTCATCGCCGCGCGTGAAGGCGAGCAGATGGGAGAGTTCACGTAGAAGTTCCTGAACCGGATGCCCTCGATGGCGAGCCTGTCGATGTGCGGCGTCGAAGCACCCTTCCCGCCGAAGCAGCCGAGGTCGCTGTAGCCCATGTCATCGATGAAGGCGACGATGACGTTCGGACGCTCCAAAGCCTGAAGCGACACCCCGAAGACATCAGAGAGCAGGAGGAGAAGGCACAACAATCGAACCACGATCATCTGTATCCGCCTGTTGTTACATGCGTGCGGTTTCATTTGAGCCTGCTGTTGCGGGGTTGATATTCCCGGAGGTGTCTAACATTGGTTCGATGCCCGTCATTAAGCGCGCTGGACGACTGCAAAGCAACGGCTGCACGCTGCATGGCCTCCACCAGTGGATATTTCAAATCCACCTGCGAAAGGTGGATTTAATTGCAGAAACGGCCATCCCTGACGCAGGCACAGCCATTCCCTGCGGCGAGGGCTCATCGCCTTGAGTTTCGAGGGGCGCGATTCTACCCAGCTTTTCCCAGACCGGACGATTTTCTTGTGGAGCCGGACGCGGCCTTTGCGCCAAGCTGCCGCCGTGGAAGTCATCATCCAATCCACCCCTCAGGCCGCAGCCGAGCTGCTGGCCCGGCTCATTGCCCACGAACTCCGTGCGCAGCCCCACCTCGTCCTCGGCCTCGCCACGGGGCGCACGATGGAGAGCGTCTATGACCGGCTCGCGCGGATGCACCGCGAGGAGCGGCTGGACTTCTCGCTCGCCCGCACGTTCAACCTCGACGAATACGTGGGCCTGCCCGCCCGCGACCCCCACTCCTACCGCCACTACATGAACGAGCACCTGTTCCGGCAGGTGAACGTGGACCTCCGCAACACGCATCTGCCCGACGGCACCGCCGCCGACCTTGACGCGGAGTGCCGCGCCTACGAGGCGCTGATGACCAAGTGCGGAGGCATCGACCTGCAACTCCTGGGCATCGGGCAGACCGGGCACATCGGCTTCAACGAACCGCTCTCCGCCCTCCGCTCGCGCACGCGGGTGAAGGCGCTTTCCCCCGTCACCATCGCCCAAAACTCGCCGCTCTTCGCCGACCCGGCCCTGATGCCGCGCCGCGCCATCACGATGGGCGTGGGCACCATCCTCGACGCCCGCCGCATCGTGTTGCTGGCCACCGGTGCGAGCAAGGCGGACATCATCGCCCAGGCCGTCGAAGGCCCCATCACCTCGATGATCTCCGCCACCGCGCTCCAGATGCACTCGCGCTGCACGGTCATCGTGGACGAAGCGGCTGCCGCGAAGCTCCAAGGCGTGGACTACTACCGCTGGATTTTTGCGAACGAGCCGGAGTGGGAACCGTATCGGGGCTGAAGCGAAGTCCTGACGCGCACTCCTTCTCCCTCTCCCTTTGCGGAGCAAGGGGAGAGGGCCGGGGTGAGGGGTTTCGTCCGGCTGCGTTGGTGGCCGCTCAAGCCACTTTCTCCCCTCGCTCTGCGAATGGATGGACTGCCAAGCCGAACGCAGCCCGATGGCGAAGTATCCGGTCAATTCGTGAATCACGCTGAACACCCCTCACCCCAGCCCTCTCCCCTCCTCCGAGGAAGGGAGAGGGAGACGGACAGCGAAGCGCTCCACGCGCTCCAGATGCACGCGCGCTGCACGGTCATCGTGGACGAAGCCGCCGCCGCGAAGCTGCAAGGTGTGGACTACTACCGCTGGATTTTTGCGAACGAGCCGGAGTGGGAGCCGTATCGCGGTCCGGCAAACGGCTGACCCGTGCGTTCGATTGACCGCCGGTGGCGATGGGGGTGAAGAAGCCCAACTTGTCAGCACTTCAACGCCACTCTCTTGGCGTTAGCCTCTTTGCCTCTGCCGCAGCCGCACCCGTCCAAACAGCCCCGACCATGATTCTGCCATTTCTCGGCTTCTTTCGAAACGCGAACAGAGCGAAGCCTCCTTGGTGCTTGTCGTGCGCCTTTTGCATCGTAGATGCCTGCGTCTGGTGGTAAAAACATTCGAGCTCGTTCGTGGCTACGGATGACGGCCTGTAAGTAAGGAATTCAAATGTCTCTGTGTCATCAAATGAAGCTCGCCGGATAAACGGGAATTCTCTCACCAGAGTTTTGACCGCCTCTTTTTGCCATTTTTTGGTATCCGTCGGCGAAAATAGATAACCATAGACATCGACAAACGTTGGGGCAGGAAAGTCTACGGCCTTTGTAGTAAGCCTCAAAAATATCTTTTCGATAAAAGTCATACAGAATGCTTCTGGCCGCAGGCGAACCGTGCTAACAGCGCTTTAGCTCGATGTCGTTGATGATAATGGTTTGAATCTGCTCGAATTTGGACGTTTCAGGGAACGCGATGACAAGCGTTTTGGAGGTTCCGCTGAAATCACTGAACGGACCCTTATACCCGTCCGGTGTTAGACCCATTCCTGGGTCCAAGATGAGACCTCCATTGTTAGCGGTGTTCATTTCGCAATTCGAATAGCACACCATCGTTCCTTTACCATTCCTTATGGACATAATTCCACCAAGGGAAGGGCATTTTGTGTTGTCTGCGTAGGTTGCGTAAATTGCGTTAAAGCCACTGAGAATTACCCTGCGGCCGCCAAGATCCTCACCTGAAAGCTGGGCTATGACCAATTTGGTTCTTACTTCGCCATGCACCGTGCCGCCTGAACCATCGGGGATGTAGAGAAATGGCCCGGTCTTTTTTCCGCACGAAGTGACTCGTGAGCCTCGTTGCGATTTAAAACTCGCGCTTGAACTGAATAGGCTTAGAAAAAATTGGAACATGATTGGACTTTCACTTTCGCTAGTTGCGGCAATTAGACGATTTCTCAGCGATACTGCCTATCCTCCAAACGTCACGCTCGCGATGTCGCTGGGCTGGCCGATTTGCGCATCGTTCAGCACGCCGAAGGCTTGGTATTCGCGCATCTCGGGCACGCCGGTAGTCGTCAGAGGCGTGTGGTCGTTGTAGGGAGAGTTGGTGTCGCGGGAGAGGAACTTCCAGACGGTCTCGCCCCTTTTGCGCCAGTAGAAGTTCACGCCGTCGGTCTCGCCTTTGCCGAACTTGAGCTGCACATGGTCGCCGATGACTTGTGCACTGATTTTCGGCTTGTAGGTGTTCGGGTCGAAACTGCTGCCGCCGGCGGCAACCTTTAGCGCGGCCTCGATAGCGCTGGTGAACGTGGGGCTGGCCTTCCATTGTTTGATCTCGCCGCGCAGGCCGGCGAGGCTGGTGGTTTCCTGCGTGGCCTTGGTGGCGGCGGCGGCGAGCCACGCCTGCTTGGCGGTGTTGGTGGCGTTGATCTCGTCAATGAGATCGTTGCACCACGCCTTGATCTGCGTCACGCGCCCGGCGCTGATGCCGAGCGTGGCGGAGTAGGCGTCGATGGTGTCGCGGAGGTTGGTGAGCCAGATGATTTTGGCGTCGTCGGCAGATGGAATGTAGTCAGCCATAGGATTCCCCTTACTTTGGTTGATGTCCGTTGCGTTTCTGCCATATCGCCCCCCCCCCCTCCGCAAGTCTTTTTTCCATTGTGCGGCTTCAAAAATGGAGAAATTGAAGCAAGTGCCTGATTATCAACGACAAATTCTTGACCCAAAGGGCGATGACGGCCGGGGTTTTTGCGAAATTCCCGGGATTCGTGGGATAATTCCGGGGATTTTCCTGACGATTCCCGGGAATCACGGGACGGAGGGCGGGAATTTTCCCACGATTCTCGTCCGCCGCCTGACGGTTCCGGGGATTCGTCCGGAGAATCCCGGGATTCTTCGGACGGTTCCCCGGAATTTTCCGACGGTGGTTGGGAATCGGCGGATGGTTCCGAGGAATTTTCCGACGGTGCCGTGGGATTTTCCGGCGCGTCCTCGGAATGCTCCGAAGTCTGCGATGGCCGAACGTAACCCCTCACCCCGACCCTCTCCCCTCATCCGATGAAGAGAGAGGGAGGAGAGGCGCGCGGGACCACGCAGCGGCGCACGACCGCGCGATTCGTCTCCCTCTCCCTTCATCGGATGAGGGGAGAGGGCCGGGGTGAGGGGTTCGTTTCTCCATCTTGCCACGCGTGACTGCTTGCTCAAAACTCCCACCTTGTCCCGCCGCAACCACAACGAATTCTCCCGCCGACTGCGCCGCGAACAGACGCCTGAGGAAAAGGACTTGTGGAAAGCACTCCGCAGCCGCCGGTTTGCCGGCTTCAAATTTCGCCGCCAGCACGAGGTCGCGCCCTACTTTTTGGATTTCTACTGTCCGCTGGCAAAGCTCGCCGTGGAGCTGGACGGCTTCGGCCACGGTCTGCCCGGACAACGCGAACACGACGCGGAGCGTGACGCCTTCCTCGTGGCCAAAGGCATCGAGATGCTTCGCTTCTGGAACCACGCGTGGAACAAGAACCGCGAGGGCAGCCTGCTGGAAATCTGGGCGGCCCTGACGCGCCGCGTGCCAGCGGAGGAATTGGCGCAACTCGAAATTGCCAACATGCGATTCGTCCCACCGAAGGAGAGCGACATCATTCGGTCGAGTCGTG
>JBAYGL010000354.1:0-6012 GCA_041666725.1 Limisphaerales bacterium | reverse complement strand
TCACGGGCGGCACCTTCATTCTCCGCATCGAGGACACCGACGCCGCACGCAACTCGCAGGAGGCCGTGAACGTCATCCTCGACGGGTTGCGCTGGCTGGGCATGGACTGGGACGAGGGGCCGCTGACCGCCGACGCCACCGGCTCCAGCAAGGGCGACCGAGGTCCGTATTTCCAATCGCAACGGAAGGAGAATTACGCCCGCCGGATCGAGGCGCTGCTTTCGCGCGGCCTGGCCTACGAGAGCGAAGGCGCGGTGCGTTTCAGAATGACGCGCCAGCCGGTGCTGATCCGCGACCTTGTGGTCGGAGATGTGACTCGCGCGCTGACGGATCGGGAAGAGCAGGATCCCGACTTCGTCATCATGCGTTCGGACGGTTCGCCGGTGTTTCACTTCGTCAACGTCGTGGACGATTTGGAAATGGGCATCACGCATGTCATCCGGGGTGAGGATCACCTGAGCAACACGTCGAAGCACGTCGCACTCTTCCAGGCGTTCGGCGTGGAACCGCCAAAATACGCGCACATACCGCTCATACTCAACGCGGACGGTTCAAAGATGTCCAAGCGCGACGACGGTGCAGCGCTGACTTACTACATGGAGAACGGCTACGCCCCGGAGGCGGTGCTGAACTACCTCTGTCTTCTGGGCTGGTCGTCCAAGGATGGACGCGAAGTCATCCCGCTTCAGGAACTGATCGCGAACTTCGACCTCCCGCAAATCCTCCGGAGCAATGCCCGATTCGACCACGAGAAACTGAAATGGATGAACGGCGAATACGTGCGTGCCATGCCGGCCGATCGCTTCTACGAAATGTCCGTCCACGCCCTGGCTCGCGCCGGTCTGGACACCAATCGTTTCCCGACCGCCTACGTGAAGGCGGCGTTGGACACCTGCATGGGCAAGCTGCGCATCTTCACCGAGCTTCCGGCCTACGGCAGTTTTTACTTCACGGACAAGGTGGAGTTGGACGCCGAAGCCCGGGCGGCACTGACGCCGGAAGCCCGTGAACGCCTGAAGAAGCTTCGCGACATCTACGGTGGCCTGGCGGAATTCAACGCCGCGAGCCTTGAGGCTGCTTTGAAGGAAACCGCCAAGGCTCTTGGAGTGAAGAACGGGGTGCTCGTGCACCCAGCCCGTTTTGCCTGCACGGGCAAGCCCAGCGGCCCGAGTCTCTACCACTTGATGGAAGTGCTCGGGAAGGATCGCGTGCTGGCGCGCATGGAGGCGGCGCTTACGGTTTAATTCGGGGTGCAAAGGCCAAACCACAGCCAAACGCTCGAATTCAGGCCGGAATTCAGGTGAATCTTCAGTGAATATAACATACATTGTGCAACGAATGGCTTCTTGGTGAGCGAAGAGCTGCGGGCCTCCAAGAAACCATGCTGAAGCTAACGATGCGACCAGCCGAACCGGCCGGGACGGTCCCCTTGACTTAAGAACGGCCAGTAAACGAACGCTGACTTGCCGATGACGCTCTCCTGATCGAAGTCACCCCAGGCCCGGGAGTCCAGGCTGTTCATGGTGTTGTCACCCATCACCATGTAGTGCTTCGGGTGGACCTGGAACTCCTGACGGTCATCTCCAAACAGCGGCGCGAGCCCGGGTTTGAAATTCTGTCGTGCGACCGTCTCGTTCACATGGCCCGAGAACTCGCTGTCCTTGGGCGGGCCGGTCAGATGGTAAACGTTCTCGAAACGCGGCGTGCTGGCGTCGAGGCGCTGGCCGTTGATACGCAGGTGCCGGTCGTCGCCGATGCGCACATGCTCGTTGTCCATGGCAACCATGCGCTTGATGTAAAACTGGTCCTGCGGCAGTCCCTCGATGCCCTTGGTTTCGAAGACGATGACCTCACCGCGTTCGGGCCGTCGGAAATTGTAGCTCAAGCGATCGACGAACAAATGGTCGCCGCTGATGACACGGAGCTTAATGATGTCCTCGCCTTTGCGGAAATGCTGTCCGGGAAGAAGCCCTGAGCGGTGCGCGTTTCCGCCGAACAGCTGGTCGGGAGGAAACCAGACGGTGTAGATGCGGGTGCCGACCTGGAAACGCTGCTTTTTAACGAGCGGAAACACAGTCTTGGGCTGCTCGACTTCCCGCAATTCTCCATCCTCCTCGCAGACGACGTGATAGTAAGTGGTGCCGCGAAACCAGGAATCCACAAACGCGTCCAGGCCCGTCGGAAATTTCACGTCCGGATCTTCTCGAAAGCTCTTGTGTGTGATGCCGTAGAGCGTCGGCTGCATCGAGCCGGTGGGGATCTTGAAGGGCTGGAGGAAATACGTCCGGATCGCCATGGCCACGGCGATGGCCACCAGCACCACCTCGACGTTCTCGCGCCAGTTCGCGTGTGGATACGCCTTGAGCCATTTGTTGGCGACCGTCTCCACGTTCGCCATCTCGGCCTGCAACGCCTGCTTGTCGGACTTCGCCACGACCGCCGCACGCAGTTTTGCGCACGCCTCGCCGATGGCACCGATGGCCTCTGGCGCAAGCAAGTCCCGCTGCGCTGCCATCAGGTTGAGCACATGCTTCCGCAAGTCCAGCGCCTGCCGCACCGTGCCGGAGAGAAACCACTGTAGGAGGACGCTCACGAGCGATTGCCCTCCCCTGCCCTTTGCAATTTTTCCTGGTTCTTCATCACGCCTTCAGCACTTCGATGAACGCCTCCTGCGGGATGTTCACCGTGCCGAACATCTTCATGCGCTTTTTGCCTTCCTTCTGCTTCTCAAGGAGCTTGCGCTTGCGGCTGATGTCGCCGCCGTAGCACTTCGCGGTCACGTCCTTGTGCATCGCGCCGACAGTTTCGCGGGCGATGATCTTGCCGCCGATGGCCGCCTGGATGGCGATGCCGAACTGCTGCTTCGGGATGACCTCCTTCAGCTTCGCGGCCAGCACGCGGCCGCGCGACTCCGCCTTGTCGCGGTGCACGAGGCACGAGAACGCGTCCATCACCTCGCCGTTCACGAGCATGTCCAGCTTCACCATGTCGCTGATCTCGTAGCCGATCGGCTCGTAATCCATCGAGCCGTAGCCGCGCGTGATGGATTTGATGCGGTCGTGGAAATCTATGAGAATCTCGTTCAGCGGCATCTTCGCCGTGAGCATCACGCGGCGGGCGTCGAGCGTCTCGGTGTTCGAGATGTCGCCGCGCTTCTCTTTGATCAGCCCCATGATGTCGCCAATGTTCTCGTTCGGGCAGATGGCGAAGGCCTTCACCATCGGCTCCAGGATGTGCTCGATGTAGGTCACGTCCGGCAGGAACGCCGGATTGTCCACCTCCAGCTCGCGTCCGTCGGTCATCTTCACCTGGTAGATCACGCTCGGATACGTGGCGATGATGTCCATGTCGAACTCACGCCGGAGCCGCTCCTGAACGATCTCCATGTGCAGCAGCCCGAGGAAGCCGCACCGCAGCCCGAAGCCCAGCGCCGCCGAGCTTTCCGCCATGAACGTCAGCGCCGAGTCGTTGAGCTGAAGCTTGGCGATGGCGACCTTCAATCCTTCGTAGTCCGCCGTGTTGATTGGATAGATGCCGGAGAACACCATCGGGTGAATCTCCTGAAAGCCCGGCAGCTCCGGTGCTGGCTGGCGCGGGTCCGTGATGGTGTCGCCAACCTTCACCTCGCGCGGCGTCTTGATGTTCGCCGTGAAGTAGCCCGTCTCGCCCACGGTGAGCTTGTCGCGCGGGTAGGGCTTGGGACGGAAGGAGCCGACCTCCTTCACCTCCACGGTCTTGCCGGAATGGAGCAGCTTCACCTGCGTGCCCGCCTTCAATTCCCCGTTCATCACGCGCACCAGGATGACCACGCCCTTGTAGGTGTCGAAGAACGAATCAAAAATCAGCCCCTGCAACGACGGCACGGCCGTCGGCTTCGGCGCGGGCATCCGGTGGACGATGGCCTCCAGAATGTCCTCGATGCCGATGCCCTCCTTCGCGCTGGCCAGGATGGCCGAGTCGCCGGGAATCGCCAGGATGTCCTCGAGCTGCTGCTTGGCCATCGCAACATTTGCGTGCGGCAGGTCGATCTTGTTGATCACCGGGATGATCGTGAGGTTCTGCTTCATCGCCAGGTGGACGTTCGCCACCGTCTGCGCCTCGACCCCCTGCGCCGCGTCCACGATGAGCAACGCCCCTTCGCAGGCCGAAAGCGACCGCGAGACTTCATACGCGAAGTCCACGTGGCCGGGAGTGTCGATGAGATTCAGCTCATACTCCTCTCCGTTCTTGGCCGTGTAATACATCGTGACCGGGTGGGCCTTGATGGTGATGCCCCGCTCGCGTTCGAGGTCCATCGCGTCGAGGAGCTGGTCCTCCATGTCCCGCGTGGCGACCGTGCCGGTGCGGTGCAGCAACCGGTCGGAAAGCGTCGTCTTCCCGTGGTCAATGTGGGCGATGATGCTGAAATTGCGTATGTGTGCCGCGTCCATCAGTAACTTAGTAATCCTGCTCTGACTCATCTCTGCCGACTCCGTTCCCCTGCCCTGCTCTGCCGGGTTGGAAACGGACGAATCGGTTCGCTGCGAACGCAGCGACCGCGAGAAGATACCGGCGGAACCTTTGATGGGAAGGGAAAACTCCATCCTTCCGTCGCCCAAAACCACTCCGCTCCGCGCCCTTGACTCCGTCTCCCGCATCCTCAAGCCTCCCGGCATGAAGCAACTTGTCATCCTCGCCGCGATGCTCCCTGCCCTGGTTCTGCCCGTCCGTTCCGCCGAACCCGTCACAGCCACCTTCTACATCACCGACGTGAAGTGCGGCAGTTGCGCCAGCTCGATTGAAGATTCCGTGCGGAAGCTTCCCACCGTCACGAAAATCGAAAGCCTCGGTGACAACACCGGCTTCGCGCTCATCACCTTCGACCCCAAGGTCGTCAGCTACCATCAGGTGGCACAGGCAGTGTTCGCCGCCGCACCCGTCCACGGCGATCCCTACGTCGCCACCCTCAAGTTCACCATCCCCGACTACGCCAAGGGCGACAACGCCGCCAAGGTGGACGCCATCTTTGCCCGGCACAAAAAGAACGTGCAGGTGGAACTGAAGAACAAGGAGCGTGGCAAATTCCTCCTCCACTTCGAGCCGCTCACCGTTTCATCCGCCGCAAAAGGGCCCCAGGGCTGGAATCTCGACCAGTTCATCTCGGCCATTCAAGAACCTGCCCCCAAGGGTCTCGGACTGGCCTTCGAGGTCGCCTCCGAAAAGTGAGGAGACTTTGACTCTGAGATCGCCTGAAAGGAACCTGGACACCTTCCGGGGTTCCGCGGTTGATCGGGTCTGATTCAGCTTTCCACCGCAGCCCTGCCCTCTCAGAAGAGCGTGCCGCGAGGGGCCGTTGAATCGAGGGAATATCTAGCGCCGCACCGTCTGGGGCTGTCCCTGGGACAGGACGGCCTTGTTCTTGATCAGGAACTGCGTCAGTTCACCCTTGTTGGCGAGCGATACGGAGGCGCGAGGAGCGGCTCCCTTGTAGTGCTTGTAGTGCACCAGCGTCTTGCCAATAAGGCCAATGCGGAGACTCGATTCCCCCATCTCCCAAATCTGACCGGTTTCGAAGGAGATGACGGGCGCTTGTCGTTTCTGCTGGATAGGCATCGGACAGGAACCGTATCAGCCAGCAGTTCGCAATAAAAGGAGTTTCTGAACAATTCTAATCCTCCACAGCGAGTTTCAGAACACGGCAGCGCAACGGTCAGGCCGCCGCTCAAGCCCGGCGGCCCCGGGCCGGCTTTGGCCCGGCCCTTGAAATGCGTTTCGCTCGCGTTCGCGGGTTGGGTTTCCTCAAGTTATCTGTTCACGGCCTGTGCGAAGACGCCGCTACGGCTCCAGCCCATGCACCGTCGGCCAGCAACCGCGCACGGACGGCGCATGCACGCGCAGCCTGGCATCGTCGCCAATCCACCCCGGCCTGCCCGCTGAGTCCACAAACGCCACGCCGATGGGCAGGTCTGGTTGCTCGTCCGCCACGCGCGTCATCTCCGCCTCCGCCGCATCGCTCATTTCTATCCAAGCCAT
>JBAYGL010000353.1:0-6026 GCA_041666725.1 Limisphaerales bacterium | reverse complement strand
CGCGACGGCGAGCAGACCGGCGCGGGGGCAAAGGCCCGCGTGTATCGCACCGATTCACGCGCCAGAGCATCAAGGCGCGGCGTGACGGCCTGCGGGTCACCGTAACAGCCCAGGTTCTGGCTCATATCCTCGGCGGTGAGCCAGAGGATGTTGGGATGCGAAGCGGAAAGGAGATTTGCCGCAGACAGGACGGACGCAGCGAGGAGAAGCGTGACTCGTTTCATTTTGCTAACATTGCCCAGCTTTTCCGGGGTTTGCACGGGTGCGGGTCATTGGACAGCCTTCTGCGGGAGCCTGGCTCCAACGGTCCGGAGATGTGCCGCCAAAAGCGCATCAAGCTCCTTCACTTTCTGACTTAACTCCCCCGCCCGGTCGTGCTGCTCCGCCTCGTCTTCCTTGAGGTTGTAGAGCTCGTGCTTGGGACCGTCCCAATACTTGATCAGCTTCCAGTCTCCGGACCGGACGATGCTGTAAGGCCCCGGGCCACCCAGGCGGTAATGCGGGAAGTGCCAGTAGAGCGGACGCGGGGCGAGCGGCTGTTTGCCGGAGGATCTGAGATGCGCGACGAGCGAAACGCCGTCAACCGGACGATCTGCGGGCAGGGCGACCCCGGCCAGTTCCGCGAGCGTGGGCAGGAGGTCGATGCTGTTGATCGGCTGGGCCGACGTGCTGCCCGCCCGGATGACACCCGGCCAGCGCACGATGTAGGGCACCCGGACGCCGCCCTCGTAGGCATGGCCCTTGCCGGAACGGAGCGGGGCGTTGCTGGTGTAGTGCGCCTCGCCGCCATTGTCCGAGGTGAACACGATCACCGTCCGCTCCGCCAGCCCCAGACGGTCAATCGTGTCCACCAGTCGTCCGGTGGCTTCGTCCACGCTTTGGACCATCGCCGCATAGGCCGCGTTGGTCTGGGTCCGGCCGCGATGTCCGACGTATCCGTCCTCCACGTCCCGACGCGCCTGGATCGGCGCATGCACGGCGTAATGCGCAAGATAGAGAAAGAACGGGCGATCCCGGTTGGCCTCGACAAACTTCACGGCCTCGTCGCCGAGGCGGTCGGTCAGATACTCGTCCTTCCGCCGCCCCGGCAGCTTCCGGATGCCATCCTTGCCCCATGTCGGATTGACGTAGGGATCGAAGTAGCTCGGCGGCAGCCCAAGGTCGCCGCCGCCAGCGTTCGAATGGAACCCCTGCGTTTCCGGTGTCCAGGCCTCGTCGCCCAGATGCCATTTGCCGAGGTAGCCGCACCGGTATCCGGCCGGGCCGAGCAATTCCGCCACCGTGACCTCGCTGTGCGGCATGAAGCGCGGCGTGCGCGGCGTCAGGAGCGCGTCAGCAGGATTGCTCACACACTTGTAGGACTCCCGCTCGTAACCGGCCGGCAACGCTGGATCGGCCGGCGACTCCTTTTGGAAACTCATCCGCATCCAGTCGGTGATGCCAAGGCGTGCCGGATAGCGCCCGGTCATCAGCGCCGCGCGCGTGGGCGAGCAGATCGCCGCCGCTGCGTATCCTTGGGTGAACCGCAGTCCCTGCGCCGCCAACCGGTCGATGTTCGGCGTCCGGTGATAGTCGCTCCCTTGGCACGAAAGGTCCATCCAGCCGAGGTCGTCCACGAGGACGACGACGAGGTTCGGGCGCGGCGCGGCTTCGAGCTTCCGCGCGAACAGCGCGAACGCAAAGACGACGAGCGTGAAGGTCACCAGTTTGGTCTTCATGGGGCGTTTGCCGGAATGAACTTCCGCGCCGCGAGCCAGACGAGGGACTTCGCCTTCCACTCCTCCCAGAGCGGCCCCTGGCAGCCGTTGAGGCCGTGGCCGCCGGAGGGAAGCTCGAGATATTCCACCGGGACGTGATGCGCTTTCATCGCGGCGACAAAATTGCGGCTGTTGTCAGGCGGCACGCCCGTGTCATTCACGGCGTGGGTGAGGAAGGCGGGCGGCGTCTGGTCGGTGACCTGGGTTTCGTTCGAGAAGAGACGCACCAGCTCCGGTGTCGGGTTTTCGCCAAGCAATTTCTTCTTCGACAGCGCGTGCGTCTGCGCACCCATCGTGACGACGGGATAGACGAGCAGCATGAAGTCGGGCCGGCAGCTCAGGCGCTCGACGGGATCGGCATCGCCGGGGCGGCCCGCGTCGAAGTGCGTGCCCGCCGTGGAAGCCACATGCCCGCCGGCGGAAAAGCCAAGGATGCCGATGTGGCGGGGATCAATCTTCCACCGGCTGGCGTTCGCCCGCGTGATGCGGACGGCGCGCTGGGCATCCAGCAACGGCACATGCGACCGGCCCTCGGGCAGACGGTAGGTCAGCAGGATGGCGGCGATGCCATGCTCGTTGAGCCAGCCGGCGATGGGATAGCCCTCGCGATCCACCACGTGCCGGATGTAGCCGCCGCCGGGGCAAATCACGACGGCTGCACCGGTGGCCTTGTCCGGCGGGGGCAGATAGACTTTCAGCTCGGCGTCGGTTGTCTCATAGGCCCCGCCGCCCACGGGAGCCCGGCCCGGCCACAGCGACACCTTGAGCGGCGTGGCGGTTGTTTGCGCAACCGGTTTCTGACGGAGAAAGGCGATGAGATCCGCCGCGTCCCCTGGCTCGAGCACATGCGCAAAGGTGCCCGGCATGAGCGACGCCTTCTGAACGCCCGAGCGAAACAGCTTCTTGCGGAGATAAGTCACCTCCGCGCCGCTCACCACGCGCAGCGTGATGCTCGTGGGCGACTCGCCCGCCAGCACGCCGCTGATCGTCCCGCCGCGCCGCGTCTGCACCAGCCACGTCTCGAAGCCCGGCCGGATGGTTTCGCTTGGAAAAAGGATGTCGCGCAGGATCACGTCCTCCGCGCGCTGGAACTCCGCGTCGAGATCGGGGCCGACCGAAACACCCAGACCGCGGGCGCGGTGGCACGCCGCACAATGCTCACGGAAAAGGTCGCCACCGCGCTGCGGGTTGCGGGGCTTTCCGAGCGCGGCGGTGAACCGGGGAACAAGCTTTTCCAGGGCCACCAGCTCCCCCCGCGAAGGCGGGTCCAGCCGCATGGCCTCGGGGGCGGGGCCGGGCGGAAGCGGTTGTGCATCGGCGATGCCGAGCGCGATGAGATTGTCGAGGAATGCACGCGTGTCCGCATCGGCGAGCTTTCCCACTTCCGAACGGGTCAGTTCAAGCTCCCGCAAATTGCCGCGTGCGGCGATGGCGCCGACGAGGGTCTGCAGGACGGGGCGGCTCCGGCCCGGCTGCGGAATCAGCCTCACGACAATGTCGTGTTCGCGCGCGCGCGCTGACGAAACGATGGCTGCGTCCAGCCAGCGAACGTCGCCGTGAGTGCGGGCGAGATTCGCCAGCGCCTCCACCGCGCGTGGATCGCGGCTTTCACCGAGGCTCAACGCAGCCTGGAGCGCGACGCGCGGGTCTGCCGCGGTGAGGCTGCCGGCGGCGAGAAGTTGTTCCTCGACGGCCTTGCCGATGTCACCGAAGTGCGTGTCCGCCAGGCGGAGCGCGTGGCGCTTCACCTCCGGCGCGGGATGCCGCCACGCGGCGAGCAGGTCCCCGGCACGCAGCGCGCCCCAGCCTTCCAGCGTGTAGAGCGCGCCGAGCGCGACGGCGGGGTCGGATTTCGCGGAGGCGAGCAGGGCTTGAACGGCGGGCGCAGTTTCCCTGGCCGCCCCCTCGATGAGCAGGCGGCGCGCGGTTTGCCGCCGCCAGAAGCGCGGGCTGGCGAGCTCTTTCACAAGGGCCGCGGGAGCGAGCTTCGCCATGTCGGCCGGGAGCGCGGCCGGCATGTCCCGGTGCGTGAGCCGCCAGAGGCGGCCGTGGTCGCGCCCGTTGAGGAGGCTGTATTGCTGCTGGAGATGGCGGGGGATGGCCGAGTAGTCCTCGATGATTTCGCGGTAGAAGTCCGTGACCGCCACCGCGCCATCCGGCGCGTGGGAGAGCGCGATGGCGTGAAACCAGATGTCGGCGGAGGCGAGGAACTCGTTCTTCGCATCGGGCGGCGTGCGTTTCAACCGCAGACGTGTCTGGTCCCGCTCGATGGCGGCAAGATGGACGAAGTTTTGCGCCGGCTCGCACATGAGGTAATGCCCGCGCAGCCCGGGCAGCGCGTCGTCCTGATACACGAGGGGGCTGCAGCCGGAGGTAAACCAGCCGTCGGCGGCGGCGTCCGAGAGGCTGATGCGCTTGTAGAAATCGAAGTAGTCCGCGTGCTGCGCGCGCTTGGTGCGCCACGGGTGCGGCGGGGCGATGGGGAAGACGTTCTGGTAATCCGCCGCCGGCGCGTCCATCGCGGGCGAGCCACCGTCGGGGTTGCGCCCCTGATAGCGCCACGGCAGCGGCGTGACAAACAGGCCGGGATGGGTGGTGGTGGCGGTGAACCGGTCGCCGTCCTCGGTGATCGCGAGGCCGATCGTCTTCGTGCCGCCCTCGACGGGCTCGATGGCCGAGCCGTCGGACCGGATGCGAAAATCCGTGCGGCCCAGTTTCACCGGCGCCTTCAGGTGCGGCCCCGTGATCGTGCCGCCAGGCCCGGCGCCGAAGTAAATCCAGTTGTCCACGCCCCACTGCGGATTGCTGATGGCGCGCTCGATCAGCGTGACCTCGAATCCCGTGAAGAGCTTCTCGCGCACATCGGGTTTCCCGTCGCCGTCGGTGTCCTTGAAAAACCAGATGTCCGGCGCGCAGGCGACGATGATGCCGCCCCGCGCGGGCGCGAGTCCGTAGCACGGTGGCAGATGGTCGGCCCACACGATGGCGTCGTCCATGCGCCCGTCGCCGTCACGGTCGAGGAGGAGCTTCACCGTGCCATAGATGTCCTTCTCCGCGCGCCGCTTCGCCTCCGGGGAGGCCTGGATGCGGCGCACCTCGGTGTCCAGTTTGCCGGTCTTGTTCAGCTCCTCGATGTCGTAATGGCCTTCGAGGTTGTAGCCGTGCAGTTCGGAGACGAACAGGCGGCCGTGCTCGTCCCAGCACACGCCGCTGGGCTCGGTGATGAGCGGTTCAGCGGCGAGCAGCTTCATCGCGAAACCCGGCGGCAGGCGGAACTGCTTCGCGCTCTCCGCGGGCGAAAGCGGCTTCGGTGCGTCGCCGGGTTTTGGAATTTGCGCGTGAGCGGAAACCATCAAGCAGAAAACGAACGCAGAGCGGAGCGCAACAGCACGGGCGGCAGCCAGCCGGAGCGGATGGATCAGTTGTGTTTTCATGTTCGGTCTGTTGGAACGGTGGTCAGGCGTTTGATCCTATTGGTGCGGCCTCAGGCCGTCACCCTTCTTCGCCGGATCGCGCACAGTGCAGCTCCCGCGCCAGACGCGCGGCAGGGAACAATGGAGCGGTGAGTTTGTGTTTCATGGAAGGGGGCGTCGTCTCCTCACTTCAACAGATACAGCTCGCCGTTGGGAATGCGGACGATGTTGTTCAGGCCGGCTTTCACGCGCGGCAGCCGGCCCCAATGCGCGGCGGCGTCCTTCCATCGCCGGGCGCGCGCCGGGTCGAGCAACGGGTCGGCCGCCTCGGTTTCCCGGAGGTTTCGGAGCGCGGCCTCCAGCCGTCGGCGGGTCGCGGCGTGGGCCGGATCGTTCGCGAGATTCTTCGTCTCGTCCGGATCGGTTTGCAGATCGAACAGCTCCACCGGTGACTGCGGGGATGTCAGCCCCACCTCCACCCACCACTCGCCGGTGACAGAGTCCGATCTCATCTCGGAGTGAGGCTGGAAGGTCGCCAGGTTCAGCAGGAGTTTGTAGCGACCGTCGCGCACGGTGCGCTGGCCGTGGAACATCTGCGGCTCGTGGAAATTCTCCTCGGTGAACAGGAATTCGCGCCAGTCCTTCGCCGGTTCGCCACGCAGCAGGGGCTGGAGTGCAGCACCCGCGAGAGGGCCCAGTGCGTTGATGCCGATGGCCGCCAGCAGTGTCGGCATCACGTCCACCAGGGAGACGTTCTCGGAGCGCACCTGCCCGGGTTTCGCCACGCCGGGCCAGCGGACGAGCATCGGCACATGGACGCCTGTCTCGTAACTCCACGTCTTGCCGCGTGGCATTG
>JBAYGL010000352.1:0-6048 GCA_041666725.1 Limisphaerales bacterium | reverse complement strand
GCTTTTCGGTAAACTTGTGGGTCCCGTCCACGCTGAAATCGAAGCTGTGGTCGGCAGAGTTCTGCTGGCGATCCTCGTAATACCGCATCCCGTAGCGGGTGCTGAAATCAATCGTGTTCTGATCCCGGCTGAACTTGTAGAGACCGGACGGGCTAAACTCCAGCCCCCAACTGGAACGCTTCGTGGGAGAGCCGGCGGGTGCGTGGGAGGGGGCGGTGGCGTAGTTGTCGTCGTAGAAAGTCCGGACGGTGGCTGAGACACTCCACGGCTTGCCGTCCTGCGTGCCCTCCTGCGCCATCGCAGGCTGCATCACCACCGCACTCAGCGCCGCCATTCCCGTCGTAGCAATGATCCGATTCATAAGACCTTTGGTGCCGCGTTTTCCACTGAAAATACGGCCCGTTGTTAAGTGATTTTCCCCCATCAGGTCAATGCTATTCTTCCCACCGTCGGCAAGGAGGCAAAAAGAAGAAGGGTCAGGACTTGAGCCCGGTCAAACGGAATCCCCAACGGGGTCTCACTTCGTCGTCTCCCACTTTTTGAACTCTGCCACCAACTCCGCGCGCGGGCATCGCGGGCGCAGCACGGTGCGGACGCGGAAGCCGTATTCCCTCCCCACTTCGGGCTTCTGCACCAGAAACTGGAAATCCCACGCAGGGTTCGTCGTCTGCAAGATCGCGTTCGCACCGCCGCCGCTGGGCGAGTGCGTCAGACGGACGCCCTCCGTCCGGTCGAACATGACCAGCCACATCAAGTCGTCGAAGTTCCCGTAGAAGAACGGTTGGTCGAAACGGAAACGAGAGAGGCTCTTGAACAGCGCGGCGCGACCGCCGGGCGGAAAGGTCATCTCAAACGCGTCGTCGCGATGGCGCACCGTGCTCTGGTCGTTGTGCCACTGCGTGCAGAACTGCGTCCAGTGGTCCCGCTGCCCGTCAAGGCCGCCGAGGAAATACATGGACTTGTCCGCCGGCGCGTTGATGTAGCTCGCCCAGAACAGCGCGAGGTAGCCGCGCGGGAACACGGGCCGGTGCGCCACGCAGCGGAAGCTCATGTCGAGGTAATGCGGCGCAACGAGCCGGAAGCGCGTCCAGCTCTCGATGTGGAATGTCGGCGTCGGCGGCTGATGCAACTCCACCTCGGTCTCGCTGAACTGCCTGAAGTTCATCGGCGCGTTGCGCGGCTCGAAGAAAATCTTCCCGTCCTCCAGCTGCTCACCCGTGACGATGTGCTCCAGGTTCAACCCCGCCACCGCCGGCACGAACACGCTGCGCGCGCCCGCCGAGTGGTGCAGGCTCCACACGCCGTTGTAGCCGGCACGATGCTCGCCCTCGGCCGAGTTGTCCCCGATGACAGCGGTGAGATCGCCGGCCCTGAGTGTCGCGCGGCCCGGCCCGGCCTCCGGTGCCGCCGCAGGCAGGCCGGAGGGAAACAGGAGGGGCGCGCTGACGGCAGTGGACGCCGAGGCGCGGAGAAAGTCGCGACGCGTGACAGGGGGCGCGGATTTCATGGTGAGTTCAAGAACCTGGGCGGGTGCGGGTCTGGCCTGTCATCTGATTTGTGCAACGATGACGCCGGGCAGTCTGACCCTCATGCAAGGACACCCTTCACCACATTGCCCGCGATGCCGGTGAGGCGCATGTCGAGCCCCTGCACACGGTAGGTGAGCTTGGTATGGTCGAAGCCCAGCAGGTGCAGGAGCGTTGCGTTGAGATCGTTCACATGCACGGGATCGTCCGCCACGTTGAAACCGAGATCATCCGTGGTGCCATGCACATGGCCGCGCTTCACGCCGCCGCCGGCGAGCCAGAACGAGAAACAGCGGTTGTGGTGGTCGCGCCCGTCATTGCCGCCCTGCACCATGGGCGTGCGGCCGAATTCGCCGCCCCAGACGACGAGCGTGTCGTCCAGCAGGCCGCGTTGTTTCAAATCCTTCACCAGCGCGGCGCTGGCCTGGTCGGTCAAACCGCTCTGCTGCTTCACCCCGGCGGTGAGGCCGCCGTGATGATCCCACGCCTCGTGGAAGAGCTGCACAAAGCGCACGCCGCGCTCGATCATGCGCCGCGCCAGAAGGCAGTTCCGGGCGAAGCCGGGCTGCTTCACGTCCTTGATGCCATACAGGTCCAGCATCTGTTGCGGCTCCTTGGAAAGGTCCATCAGATCGGGCGCGCTGCTCTGCAGGCGATAGGCCATTTCGTAGCTCTGAATCCGCGCGGTGATGTCGGGATCGCGGGTCCGGGCGAAGGACGCGGCATTGAGCTGGCTCAACGTGTCGAGCGAGGCGCGCTGTGTCTCCCCGTCGTAGCCCTTGGGATTGGAGAGATAAAGCACGGGATCACCCGCGCTGCGGAAGGGCACGCCGCCATACATGTTCGGCAGGAAGCCGGAGCCGTAGTTGCTCGCGCCGCCGCTGGTGCCCTTGGCGCTGATGAGCACGACATAGCCGGGCAGGTCCGCGCTGTCGCTGCCAAGGCCGTAGAGCGTCCATGCGCCGAAGCTGGGCCGCCCGAAGTTCTGGTTGCCCGTGTTCATCATGATCTGCGCCGGCGCGTGGTTCACCGCGTCGGTCTGCATCGTGCGGATCAGGCACATCTCATCGGCGATGCTGCCGATGTGCGGGATGACCTCGCTCAGGTCCATGCCGCACTGGCCGCGCCTGGCAAACTTGAACTTGGGGCCGAGCAGCGCGGAGTTCGGCTTGATGAACGCGGCGCGGTAGTTCTTCAGCAGCTCGGCCGGGGGCAGCTGGCCGTTGCGCTTCTCCAGCTCGGGCTTGTAATCGAACAGCTCCAGATGGCTCGGCGCCCCGGCCTGGAACATGTAGATCACGCGCTTCGCCTTCGCGGGATGGTGCGGCTGGCGCGGGGCCAGCGGGTTCAGGGCGGCGGCCACGGCATCCCGCTGAAGCAGGGAACGCAGGGCGATGCCGCCGAAGCCGATGGTGCAGTCGCGCAGAAACCAGCGTCGCGTCAGTTGAAGGGCGCGTTCGCGATGAAGGTTGGCAGCAGGGTTCATGGCTAGTTTTTGGAAACGGTTTCGTCGAGGTTCAGCAGCACGCGCGCAACGACGGACCAGGCGGCGATCTCATTCGGCGTGGCGTTGGGCGGGAGTTCGGCGGGCTTCGTCAGCGGATTGAAGGCGATCTCGCCCGCCTTGAGCTCCCCGCGCCTGAGCCGCTCGCGCCGGCTGGCAAGCAGCTTCAGCAGGGCGCTGCGCTCGCCGGAGGCCGGCAGGCGGCTCGTGCAAAGGCGGAAGGCGTAGTCGGCGCGCTGTGCGTCGGTGGCGCCCGCTTCGCGCAGCACGCGCTGCGCGAGCGCCTGCGAGGCCTCGATGAAGACCGGCTCGTTCATCGCGGTGAGCGCGGCCAGCGGGGAGTTGGAACGCGGGCGGCGGGTGCAGGTGAAGTCACCCGTGGGCGCGTCGAAGGCGCTCATCGCAGGGTCCGGCATGGAGCGCTTGCGGAAGATGTAGAGGGCACGGCTGTAACGCGTGGCATCCTCGGCGGGTTTCCAGTAAGTGGGCTTGAAGTAGTTGAACTCGATCACGCTCTCCGGCACGGGCGGGAAGATGCTGGGACCGCCAAACTTGTCCGAAAGCAGGCCTGCCGCGCTCAGGGCGATGTCCCGCACGACCTCGGCCTCGGCGCGGAAGCGCGGGCCGCGGGCAAGCAGACGGTTCTTCGGATCGCGCTCCAGCAGCTCCGGTGTGACGCGCGTGCCCTGCCGATACGCGGCGGAGGTGACGAGCGTGCGCAGGAGATGCTTCTGGCTCCAGCCGTGCTCCATGAAGTCCACCGCCAGCCAGTCGAGCAATTCAGGATGGGACGGCTCCGGCGAGCGCGTGCCGAAATCCTCCGTCGTCTCGACAATGCCGGTGCCAAAGAGCGTCTGCCACATCCGGTTGACAGCCACACGCGCCGTGAGCGGCGAGCGCGGGTCGGTGAGCCATTTTGCCAGCGTCAGGCGCGAAGGCGGCGCATCCTTCGGCAACGGATGCAGGGCGGCGGGCACTTGCGGCAGCACCGGTTCCTTGGGCTGGTCCCATACTCCGCGATCCAGCCGATGCGTCTCTCGCGCGTCTTCGCGGCTGCGCTCGGCGAGATGCAGCACCGAGGTCATCGCCTCGGGGAAAAGCTTCCACTGCTTCCCGATCTCGTCGTTGAAACCCTTGAGCTCCGGCACCGTGACGCGCCACGCATCGAAGATGGCCTGCGCCTGCTGCGGCGTGCGTTTGTCCGGGGCAGCCTGCAAGGCCAGCACCGCGGCGTAGGGCGTGGCGTTCACCTTCGGATCGGGTGTGTGGGTGAAGGCGACGCGGAAGCGGCCCACCTGGGTGTTCTTCGGGCCGTTGTCATCGCCGCCGTGGTTGGTGAGCAGGCCGATCTTGAGCTTCGTGCCCGGCGGCAGCGTCAGCGGGGTTTCAAACTGCGCGACGGCGACGGACTCGGCATTCCGGCGGCCGGGGCCGCGATCCGCGCGCCACGCGGTGAGTTCATCGGCGTCCGCCAGAAAAGCCGCCGGACCGCGCGTGCGCTTGTTGTCCTTGTCACGGCTCTTGTTTTCCCATTCCGGCTCCATGCCGGCGGCGGGCTCCGCAAAGTCGCTGGTCGCCTTCGTCAGCTTCAGTCGTTCCCATTTGTTGGTGCCCGGCTTTTTCGCCTCCACCGTGAGTTCCGTGAGCGCCCAGGTGCCCTTGTAACTGCGCCCGGGCCCGCCAAACGGCAGGTCGTCGTGCCTGAGAATCTCCAGGCGGATGCCGGTCACCGCCTCCACCTTCGGCTCGGCCAGCAGGTGAACGTCCCCGTTGATGGTGCGATGGCCGAGCACGAGGATGCTCTTGTCCGGCAGCACGGTCGGATGATTCAGCTCCGAGGAGGAATGCGTATCCTGCGCCTCCACCACCGACCACCCGGTCTGCTTCAACCGCGTCAGCTCCTGCGCCTCCCATGCGGCCATTTTCTTCTGCCAGTCCGGCTGCGCCTTCTTCAAGCGCGCCTCCACGGCGGCGACGCCGGACCGCACCTTCGCGACGGCCTGCTGCTCGGCATCGGAATAAACCCAGGACTGCGCCTCGTAGGTGTTGTTGAGGAAGGCAAAGAGGCCGTAATACTCGGTCTGCGTGATCGGATCGAACTTGTGCGTGTGACACTGCGCGCACTTCAGGGACAGGCCGAGGATGCCGGAACCGATCGTGTCCAGACGGTCAAACATGGCCTCCATGCGCCACTGCTCGGGAACGATGGCCCCTTCTTCGTTGATCATGCCGTTGCGCAGGAACCCGGTCGCAACGAGCTGTTGCTGCGTGCGCTGCGGCAGCAGGTCGCCCGCGATCTGCTCGGTGATGAACCGGTCATACGGCAGGTCACGGTTCAGCGCGCCGATGACCCACTCGCGCCAGATCCACTGATCCCGCGGCAGGTCCTTTTCATAGCCGTTGCTGTCGGAATAGCGCGCCGCATCCAGCCAGTGGCGCGCCCACTTTTCACCGAAGCGCTTGTCCTTCATCAACTCATCCGTCAGCGCGACCGACGCAGCGTCGAGCCCCCTGGCTGAAGCCTCCTTCACAAACGCATCCAGCGCAGCCGGCGAGGGCGGCAGGCCGATGAGGTCGAGATGCAGGCGGCGGCAAAGCGTCTCGGGCGCAGCCGCCGGCGACAAGGTGAGACGCTCCTTTTTCAGCCGCGCCTGGATGAACGCATCCACGGGATGCTTCGCCACCACGCCGGCCGGCAGAGGCGGCTTCACCGGGGCCGTGAAAGCCCAGTGTCCGGCATACGGAGCGCCGTCGGCGATCCACTGGCGGAGCTTCGCCACGTCGGCGGGTTTGACGGGCTTCTTCTCCTTCGGCGGCGGCATCAGTTCATCGGCGTCGTGCGTGAGGATCCGGACCATGAGCGCGCTCTTGTCGGGCTGGCCGGGCACGATGGCCGGGCCGTCGGACTTGCCGCCCTTCAACGCCGCATCCCGCTCATCGAGCCGCAGCCTGCCCTTGCGGGCCTGCTCATCCTTCCCGTGACAATGGAAACAGTGCTCCGCAAGCAACGGCTGGATG
>JBAYGL010000351.1:0-6058 GCA_041666725.1 Limisphaerales bacterium | reverse complement strand
TGAGCTTGCGCAGGTCGGCTTCGAGACGGTTCTTCTCCTTTTGGAGCTGCGCGTGCGCGGGATTGCCCTTGAGCCGGAAATCCACGAGGGCCTTCTTCTGCTTCGGGGTGCGTTGCGCGGCGGGAGACTTCAACGCCTCCGCCACTTCAGAAGGCAGCGCGGTGCCGCGGACGTTGCCGGTGACGGCCGAGAGGCGCAGGCGACCGATCGTGCGCCCCGCGCCGTAGTTCTGCTCCAGCCTGAACCGCAGCACCGTGCCTCCGGCGAAGCCCAGCGGCTCCGCCGTCTCCAGCACGGCCCAGTGTGATTCGTGAAACCTGGGATTGATGGCCCAGCCGCCCCGGACGGAATTGGTGGAATTCAGCAGGTCCGCCACGGGGTAGTTCGCCTGCGAGAAGGAGGCCCGTGCGGCGGAGAACTTCACCGGACTCCCCTGCCCCGCCTGCCCCTGCGGTGCGGCCGTCAGCGTGAAATTGTTCAGCACGAAGTTCGGGCGCAGGGCATCGCCTCGGCCCGGGCCCTTCCCGGGCAGCGAGTCGTGGGTGAGCGCCTCCAGCTTGAAGGCACGGATGTCCGTAAGCCGGGTGCGCATCTCGACGACATAGGTGTCCTTGTCCGGCGCTGGCTCGCCGCTGATGACGATGGATTTGTCGCCGAGCAGCTCGTGCGTTGCGCCGCCGGTGGACTCGAAGTCGGCGAGGTCCAGCGGGTGCTCCTGTGCGGCCTGGGCGAACTCTTTCATCAGCCCGGCCTCCCACCCGGCCTGTCCGGCGGCGGTCTTTTCGAGTTCGGCAAGCTGACGCGTGACGGCGGCAATCTGCGTTTGAATTTTCGCGCGTTCGCCCTGCGTCGCCGCATCCGTCAGCTCCATGACCGGCCCGTTGAAGCGGATGGACCCGGGCACCTTGGGATTGGTGCGATCCGCCTCCAGCTCCGTGCTGTTGAAGAAAGCGAACAGCCCGTAGTAATCCCGCATGGTGAAGGGATCGTATTTGTGGTCGTGGCATTGGGCGCACTCGAAGGTCGTCCCGAGCCAGACCATGCCCAGCGTGGTGACGCGGTCGTGAACCTGGTTGACGCGCGTCTCCTCGGGGTCCGTGCCGGCCTCGACGTTGGTCGGGGCATTGCGATTGAAGCCGGTGGCGACCTTCTGCGCCTCGGTGGCATCCGGCAGCAGGTCACCGGCAAGCTGCTCGATGGTGAACTGGGTGAAGGGCATGTCGGCGTTGAACGCATTCACCACCCAGTCGCGATACGGCCAGAGGTCCCGGATGTCGTCGCGCTGGAAGCCATGCGAGTCGGCATAACGCGCGTAATCGAGCCACGGCCGCGCCCACCGCACGCCAAACTGATCCGAGGCCAGCAGACGGTCCACGAGCCGCTCGTAAGCACGCGCGTCGCTGTCCTTCAGAAACGCGTCCACTTCCGCCGGCGTCGGCGGCAGGCCGATGAGATCAAGCGACACCCGGCGGATGAGCGCGGAACGGCCGGCCTCCGGAGAAGGGTTCACACCCTCCTTTTCCAAACGCGAACGGACAAACGCATCCACCGCGTTTGACGCCCGCGTTGCCGGGCTTTTGACCACCGGAACCGGAGGACGGACCGGTTGCACGTAGGCCCAGTGCTTCGCGATCCGCACGTTGTCCGGCCAGTCCGCGCCCCCGTCAATCCACGTCTTGATGCGCCCCGTCTCGGCCTTCGAAAGCGGCTCGCCTCGGCTCGGCATCACCTCGTCGTGGCCCCTGGGCAGGATGATGCGGCGGTAAAGCTCGCTCCCGGCGGCGTCCCCTTTGACGATGATCCCGGTCTTTTTGAAGAGGAACTCACGCTCGTCCAGCCGAAGTTTGCCCTTCTGAAGCTTCGCATCGTGGCACTCGAAGCACGAACGCTGGAGAAGCGGAAGGATTTCCCTCGAAAAATCCACGGCGGCAGCCGGGAATGCGACGAGGAGCGCGGCAAAGAAAATGAAGCAGGAACGAAGGGCCTGGCAGTGCAACGACATCATGGTGCTCCAGAAATGACAGACTAGGTGGAAACTACAGAGCCCTCCCCTGGATGCTCAATTTCAGCCACGCGCCCGGATTCAAGTCGTCAAAGCATCGGCGCGGACACCGCCTTGAAACCGCACTCAAAAGGGGAACGCCTCCCAACATCTGGATGAATTCGATTTGAGCGGAGCGAGGTTCAATCGACGAAGATCATCTCGTTGGCGAGGAGGAGCATCTGGGCGTATTTCTCCCATGTATCCAGGGGCTTTTGCTGGCCGGCGTTCGGCCCGGCAAAGCCGGCAGTGGCACCCCAGCTGCCGCCTCCCTGTCCACCACCCGTCATCTGCCCGCCCATCTGCGCGGCCATCGCCATGCCCGAACCTTTGTTCATTGCCGCGGCGGTGGAGGCAGTCGCCCCGCTGCTGGCGATCCGCAACTCCGGCGCCCAGTTGAAGGTGTCGCCAACTGTGTTGCCCTTGGGACCGCAGTCCACGATGAAATCAATCGTGTCACCCTTCTTCACGTCCACCCTGGCAATCGTGGTCGCAACGCTCCGGTTCTTGCCCGCCAGGGCGTATGCCCCGAGCTGACCGGTGCGGCTGTGGAAGATGTAGCCGCCCACGCCATCTCCGGAAGGACGGGGCTGTTCAAGTTTGCCGGTGATCGTAAGCGCGGCGTCAACCGGTGAAACAAAACGACGGATCACGGCGACAGTTGCAGGAGTCCCGCCGGTTGCCGTGAGGCGGAGGCCTGCCAGCCGGCTGTTGGTGCTGCCGCTGTAAAAGCCGTTGTCCTGATTCTGGTTCATACGCATCCCCATGGCCGGCCCGGAACTGTAGTTGGGCAGCCTGAAGAATGAGATCTGCCTGGCCCTGGCATTATACTGACCGTAGCCGTATTGCCAGAGGGGCTTCACGTCGGCGGTCTTCACGCCGGACTGGCCTTCAAGAAACTTCATCCCGATCTTCGTCTCCAGTGCCGTGGGCTGGCGCTGGAAGCAGATCTCGTAAAGCGTCTCGATGCGCTGCTCCTCGTCCACCTTGTTCTTCACATCATCCCGGTGGACGATGCCCCGGGCGAGCTGGCCGACGAACGGACTGTTCATCAGGTAGAGCGCCTGCTGCGGGACCGTGGAGCTGAAACGCATCCCGGCGGTCGCATCCGGGTTCGCAAAGTCAAAGGTGCGGTAGAGCGAGGAGAGGTTGCCACGGTCAATGTAGCCGTAGAGGGTGCGACGATAGGGGTTCTCAGGGTAGCCGAGCGGATTCGGTCCCTCGGGGATGAGCTTCACCGGGCGCCCGCCCATGGTGGGGTCGAGCTTGCCGCTGACGGCGAGAATCGAATCGCGGAACCCTTCGAAGTCGAGCCGGCGACGGTTCATCTTCCACACGTAAAGGTTCGCGGGATCGCTGATCATGGGCTTGCCGCGATCCTCGCTGCTTTGCATGTAGGTCGCCGATGACATGATGTATTTGTGGAGCGCCTTGACCGACCACTTGTTCTCCATCACCCAGGCCGCGAGATAGTTGAGCAGTTCGGGATGGGTGGGGTCGTCGGCGCGGACACCGAAATCGGTCGGAGTGCGGACCAGCGCGCCGCCAAAATGGTTCATCCATGCACGATTGATCAGGACGCGTGCGGTGAGAGGGTTCTTCTTGCTGGCGATTTCCTCCGCAAGCTCCGCACGACCGCTGCCCTTGGTGAAGGGCTTGCGGGCCGGATTGAGAGCCTCAAGGAACTGCCGGGGAACTTCCGGCCCCGGGGTGTTGGGCTGGCCCTTGAGAAGCACCTTCGCGTTGTGTGCGTTGCCTTCGGTCACTGCCATTGCACGGGGGGGCGTGCCGGGATGCGTCGCCTCGAGTTGATCCATCTTCAGCCCGAATTCCTGCACCTCGCGCCTGCGGATGGCGGCGTTGTCAAAATTTGCCAGCCGATCATAGGTGATGTTGACGGGAGAACCCGGGCCGTAGAAGACCTGCCGGAGCTGCTCCTGTGCGGAATCTGAAAGCTTCGCCGATGACGCATCGCTGTCATCCTTCTTCTTCTTCCCTTCGAGAGCGACCATGGTGACCCACATCTTCTCAGCTTCAAGGAAGAGCTTTGCGTAGCGATCAGCTGCAACGCGGAGGCTGGGAACCGGTGTGGAAAAGGCCCTGGCGACGATGGGATTGAGCCCCTTCATCGCGCTTCCATCCTTGCTCATATACCTGGCCGCGAGCTCCTTGCTCTTGGCGGCAAACTCCTTGTCGGAAACCTTGTCACCACCAGCCAGCTTCGTGTAGTCGTGCCAGGGGCCGAAGACCGGGTCGTTGGCCTTGTTGTGCTGGGCGAGGTAGCGCTTCCAGTTGGCGGCCACCTCGAACCGAAGCTTTGTCATCTGCTCAAAGCGCTGCTGCCCGGCGCGGTTTTCGATCGTGTAGTTCGTGTTGCCGTTGTTCGCGTAGTGGACGGACATCATGTAGTCCATCGTCCTGACCTTCGCCGTGCCGACAAACGTGGCGACCTGCGAGAGGCGGAACGCCTCCTGATCCGCCTCGATCTTTGCCTTCTTGGCCAGATAGTCGCGATACTGGGGGGTTTCCTCAACCTTCTGGATGACGGGCTTCGCGGCGAGATCGGAGATGCTGTCAAACACGCCGTAAAGGGAATAGTAATCCTTGGTCGGGATCGGATCGAACTTGTGGTCGTGGCAACGGGCGCAATAAACGGAGAGCGACATCGTCCCGCGCGTGACGACATCAATGCGGTCGTCGATACGCTCCTGCTGATTGTTCACCGAACGGTTAAGCGTGATGAACCCCAGCGCAGCCAGGTTTTTGGTTTCGGTTCCAGGCATGCAGTCCGCCGCGATCTGATACTTGAGGAACTTGTCATAGGGCATGTCCTCATTGATGGCGTTCACGACCCAATCGCGATAGGTATAGGCGTGCGGAAGCCGGTTGTCGCCTGAGCGTTGTGTCGCGGCGCTTTCGGCACCGCGGGTGTCAGCGTAACGCGCCACATCCAGCCAGTAGCGACCCCAACGTTCGCCGTAGTGCGGGGAGGCCAGCAGCTTGTCCAAAAGCTTCGGCCAGGCGTCCTTGGACTCGTCATTGACAAATTCCTCGGCATCCTTAGCGGAAGGAGGCATGCCGAGGAGATCGAAATACGCGCGCCGGACGAGCGTCCACTTGTCCGCCATCGGCGACGGGAACAAACCCTTTTCCTCAAGCTTGGCCAGAATGAAGAGGTCGATCTCATTCTGAACCCAGCCCTTGAGGTGCACCTTGGACTTGGGCGGCTCGGGCTTGACGACGGGTTGAAATCCCCAGTGTTTCCTCGCCTTGGCCAGATCATCATCCGTCTTCAACACCGCCGCCGCCTTGCCCGTGCGAGGGTCCGGAGCCCCCATCCGCACCCAGCTCTCCAGATCGGCGATCACGGAGTCGGAGAGCTTCTCCTTGGGCGGCATCTGAAGGTTGGGATCGGCGTAGCGGATGGCCTTGATGATGAGCGAGCGATCCGGCTGTCCCGGGACGAGCCCCGGCCCCGTGGAGCCGCCCTTGAGCAAGCCGGCCTTGGAATCAAGCTGAAGGCCGCCCTTGACCTTGGCATCCTTGTCACCGCTGTGGCACTTGTGGCAGTGCTCAATCAGTGCGGGGCGAATCCTGGCCTCGAAAAACTCGCTCTCCTCGGGCGTGAGCGGCTTGTCCTGCGCATGGAGGGACGCGGTGCACAATGCGACGGTCGGGATGATCGCAAATTTGAGGGCAAATTTCATGGGCGTTTCTAAGTGATCTCGCAGCCAGTTCCGAACCAACCATCTTCAAACTCAAGGCCGGACGCGTGTTTCATCACGCGCCCGGCTTCATTCCAAAAAACAACTCAGGCGAACAGCGCCTTCACCGGTTGCGCACCGGACACGTCAGTGAGACGGAAGTCACGGCCGCCGGAGCGGAACGTGAGTTTCTCGGAGTCGAAGCCCAACGCATGCAGGATGGTCGAGTGGAACTCATGGACGTGAACCTTGTTCTCGACCGCAGCGCCGCCGAGTTCGTCCGTGTTGCCGTAGGTCATGCCGCCCTTGACGC
>JBAYGL010000350.1:0-6063 GCA_041666725.1 Limisphaerales bacterium | reverse complement strand
TGCGCGTCTCCGGCAAGGACATCGACCTCCGCGTCTCCCTGCTCCCCGTCGTCCACGGCGAGAAGGTCGTGCTGCGCGTGCTCGACAAGTCGAATCTCACCGCGAGCATCGACAAGCTGGGCCTCGACGCCGACTCCTTCAAACGCTTCAAGTCCGCCGTGGACGCCCCGCACGGCCTGATCCTCGTCACCGGCCCCACCGGCTCCGGCAAGACCACCACCCTTTACTCCGCGCTGAACGAACTCAACAATCCCGACTACAACATCGTCACCGTCGAGGATCCCGTCGAGTTCCAGATCCCCGGCATCAACCAGGTGCCGGTGAAGAAGGAGATCGGCCTCTCCTTCGCCGCCGCGCTGCGCTCCATCCTCCGTCAGGACCCGGACATCATCATGCTGGGTGAAATCCGTGACGAGGAGACCGCCGAAATCGCGGTCGAGGCCGCGCTCACGGGCCACCAGGTGCTCTCCACGATGCACTGCAACGACGCCCCCGGCGCGATCTCGCGCCTCGACGACATGGGCATCGCGCCGTTCCTCATCTCCAGCTCGGTGATCCTTGCCTGCGCCCAGCGCCTCATGCGCCGCATCTGCCCCGCATGCAAGGAGCCGATAACCTATCCCGTAAAAATTTACGAACAGCTTGACCTCGACCCCAAATTCTTCGCCGGCGCCCAAATCTTCAAGGGCAACGGCTGTGAGCGCTGCAAAAACTCCGGTTACTCGGGTCGCTGCGCCATCATCGAGATCATGACCGTCACCGATGACATCCGCAAACTCGTCATCGCCCGCGCCAGCTCGTCCGAGATCGCCAAGGTCGCCGTGTCCCAGGGCATGAAGAATCTCCGGGGTGTCGCACTCGACAAGGTCCGCGAAGGAATCTCGACGCTGGAGCAGGTTCTTGTGCTCACCTCCAGCCACTGACCGGCTGCCGGCGTCACTCGTCCCCGCCGGAAATCTGCTTGAACACGGGCCGGGCTCCGGTGTCCATTGTGGCAGACAACTTTTCACACCATGCCCGCCTACATCTACGAGACGATCCCGAAGAACCCGAAGCAGAAGCCGCGCCGCTTCGAGGTGCAGCAGAGCATGAAGGACGCGGCCCTCACCAAGGACCCCCAGACCGGCCTGCCCGTCCGCCGCGTCATCACCGGCGGCTCCGGCAACATCATGCGCGGCCTCAGCATCCTTTCGATGAACCGGCCGAAACGGAAGTAACAGCGACCAAGCCGGCGCCCCGCGCTGCCGGTCGAGGGCTGACCGCTATTTCCTCATGGGCATCCACCCTTTGCCGGGGATGAACTCGCGGCTGCCCTTGTCCGTCTGGCAGCCCGCGGCAACAAACGTGAGAGCGAGGAGAGTGAGCAACAGCAGGCGCGTCATACCGACAGCATAAACGGGGTTGTCAGCACCGCAAGTGTGTAGCAGATTCGCCCCGAGGCTCCGATGGCAGGCAAGTTCAAATCACTGAAGGGCCAGTTCCTTCTCGATGGCGGCAAGCTCGCGGGTTCCTACTTTCATCGCAGCGTCGTCATCATCTGCCAGCACGACCCCGAGGGCGCGTTCGGCCTCATCATCAACCGGCAGACTGACAAAAAAGTCGGCGAAGCCCTCGTGGCCGACCTGCCCGACACGCTCAAGGCCCAGGCTCTCTTCCTCGGCGGCCCCGTGCAGCCGCAGGCCCTGAGCTACCTGTATTCCGACACCTTCCTGCCCGACGCGAACGTGCTGCCGAACCTCCACCTCGACCACTCGCTCGACGATCTTGTCGAAATCAGCGGCTCCTTTTCGTCCACGCAGAAGCTCAAAGTCTTCGCCGGCTACGCCGGCTGGTCGCCCGGCCAGCTCGACGACGAAATGAAACGCGGCGCGTGGCTGACGCACCCGGCCTCCGTGGAGCTCGTCTTCGGCGAACGGGACGACCAGCTCTGGGTCAAGCTCGTCCGGGAAAAGGGCTGGCAATACCGGCTGCTGTCCGAGCAGCCGGAGGATTTGAACTGGAACTGAGTTCGCAGTCGCAACCTTCTGGTTGCGAATCAGAGGAGGGGAAACCCATGCGCAGGCTGAAGCCCGCGACTACTGCGGCCGGAAGTTCGCCTTCGCCTCCGGCATCCACTGCTGAAGCTGCCGGATGCGGACCGCGTCGAGCGGGTGGGTGCGGAGAAAGGCCGGCGTGCTGCCGCCACCATGCGTGCTCGTGTAATCCGAGAAGCGCTGCCAGAACCCGACCGCCGCATCAGGCTCGTAGCCCGCGCGCGCCATGTAGATCAGCCCGATGTGGTCCGCCTCGGATTCCTGTCCGCGGCTGTGGGGCAGCTCCCGGCCTACCTTCGCGCCGATGCCGTAGGCGGTCATCACCAGCACCTGCGTGCGCGGGTCCGCGCTGGAGAGGCTTGCGCCGAGCAGGCTGCCGCCGGTCTGAAGCAGGAGGCCCTCGCTCATCCGTTCCGCGCCGTGCCGCGCAACCGCGTGCGCGACCTCGTGCCCGATGACGGTGGCCAGGCCGGCCTCGTCCTTCGTGACGGAGAGGATGCCGGAATAAACCCCCACCTTGCCGCCGGGCAGGCAGAAGGCGTTGGCCTCCTTGCTGTCGAACACGACGAATTCCCACTGTGCGCCGGGCAGGTTCGCCACCGCTGCGACGCGCCGGCCCACGCGCTGCACCATCGCGTTGACCGCAGGATCACGGCTGACGGGCGTGTCCTTCTTCATCTGCTGGAACGCGGTCAGGCCCAACTGCATCTCCTGCTGCGAGGAGATGAAGTTCACCTGGCGACGGCCCGTCTCTGGGACGGTCATGCAGCCGGCAAGAACCACGAGGCTGAGGCACAACCCGGCGCAACGCGCCCTGGAATTCAGGAATGTTCTCATCACAATAAAACCGCTCCGGGCGGCATTGCACCCCGTTCAGGGTGCCTTCAAATTCCTCAGCGCATCGCGCACCCGCGCGGCCTGTTCGTAATCCTCGCGGGAGACGGCGTCTTGAAGCGCCTGTTCCAGCTTCTGCCGCTCGGAGACGTGCGGCGGCTGGGCGTCGGGCTTGTCCTCGCGCTTCTCGCGGTTGTTGCGGAGGTTCTCCAGCCACTGCTCCAGCGAGGTGATTTCACCGGACTGGTCGGCCAGCTCGGGCTTCTCGAAGGCGTTGAAAAATTCCCGGATGGAGGCGATGCCGTTTTCCACCTCGCGCGCGGTCGCGGCAAATTCCTTCTTCTCCAGCGCGATCATCCCCCTGGCCCGCGTGAGCATCAGCAGGAGCTGCGGGCGGAACTGTTGCAGCGCCCAGGACAGTTCGTCGGTCTCGGCGAACTCGTCCACGAAGTCGAACACCTCCAGGTTCCGCTCCGTGTCGCGCACGACGGCATCATAGTCCCCAAGCTGGTAGAGGCAGATGTAGCGGTGGTGATACTGGATGGCCTCCTGCTGGAGCCGCGCGCAGTCTTCGCCGCTCAGGACGAACTCCTCGTCGCTGCCGTCGTGCTCGGCACGGTGCTTCTCCAGCTGGCTGACGAGGTGGTGGAAAAAGGATTCGTGGCCAAGCGGGCGTTTGCCGTCCGGCCGGCCCTCCGCGTTCATTTGAAGCACGCCCAGGTCGAGGCGGAGCTGGATTTTTTGGATTCCGGCCTTCGTTTTGAATCGTCGGACGAGCACCTGGCCGGGCTTGTATTCCCACGAGTCCAGCAGGCGCGAGATGTCGTGCTTCATCGAGGCGAATATGGAGGTGACACTGCGAGGCGTCAATTACGGGGAGAAACGTATTCCAGGCTCTTACGTGGCAGGCGGGTCCACGGGGAAACCCAGTTCGCGCAGGCGCTGGATCTTGTAGGTCAGCGCGCGGCGGCTGATGGCAAGGGTCCTGGCCGTCTCCGTGCGGTTGTAGTCGTGACGCTTCAAGGCCTGAAGAATCGCGTCACGCTCGATCTCCTCAAGACGCTGCGGATCGGCGGAAACCGGCGCGGATGACGCCCCGGCGTCCGCGCCGACGCGACCGGGCAGATGTTCGAGCAGCACGACGCCGCCACGCGAGAGCAGCGCTGCGCGCTCCATGGCATTCCGCAGCTCCCGCGCGTTGCCCGGCCAGGCATAGCGCTCCAGGCATTCCATGACAGCCGGCGTGAACCGCGTCTTGTCCCCGCCGAATTGGGTGATGAAGTGGATCGCCAGCGGCAGAATGTCCTCGCGCCGCTCACGCAGCGGCGGCACGCCCAGCTCGACGACTGCCAGCCGGTAAAACAGGTCTTCGCGGAAGCGGCCTTCCTTGATGAGGGTCTCGAGGTTGCGGTTCGTCGCGGCGAACAGCCGGGCGTTCGTGTGCAGTTCCCGGCCGGAGCCGACGCGCCGGAAGCCGCCGTCCTGCGTGACGCGCAGCAGCTTGGCCTGCAACTGCGGCGACATCTCGCTGATCTCGTCGAGAAAGATGGTGCCGCCATCCGCCTCTTCGAAGCGGCCGGTGCGCATCTGGTGCGCGCCGGTGAACGCCCCCTTCTCGTGGCCGAAGAGTTCGCTCTCCAGCAGCGTCTCGGGAATCGCCGCGCAGTTCACCTTCACCAGCGGCCCCTTCGCGCGCGGGCTCCAGCCGTGGATCGCATCGGCCAGAACTTCCTTGCCCACGCCGCTCTCGCCGGTGATGAGCACGCGGCTCTCGGAAGGCGCGATGAGCGCGGCATCATGGAACACCGCGCGCATCAGCGGGCTGACGGCGATGATGTGCGGAGGCAGCGGCGGCTCGGACGGATGGCCGGCGGGCAGCGCCGCGTGCGTGCCGGTGATCTGTTCGACGGTGCGCAGCAGCTCGTCGAGATCAATCGGCTTGGAGAGGTAGTTCACCGCGCCGTCACGCATCGCCCCGACCGCCTCACGGATGTCCGCGTAGGCGGTGACGAGCAGCACCGGGAGCGTGGCGTGAAGCTGGCGGGCGCGACGAAGCGTTTCGAGGCCGGTCATGCCGGGCATCCGCACGTCGGAAATCATCAGGCTCACCGGCGTGGTGGCGAGCAGCTTGAGCGCGGCCGCTCCGGAATCCACCACGATCGGCTGGTGGCCGTTGCGCTCGAGGAAGGTCTGCAACAGGCTGCGCTGGCCCGCGTCGTCATCCACCACGAGGATGCGCGGGGCGGGAACGTTCGGCTTGGCGGTCATGCCGGGCACAGGGCTAGAAAGGGACGCCGTCATCCACCGCCGCTACTTCACGCATCACCGCCGCCATCTTCAGGGCGGTCTGCGCCGCCTCCGCGCCGCGGTTGAACTTGCGGCCCAGGCAGCGCACGCGGGCCTGTTCCTCGGCGGTGAAGACGAGCACCTCGTGAATCATCGGCACGCCCGTGGTCACGGCGATATGCGCCAGCCCCGCCGTCACCGCTTCGCCGACGTGCTGCGCGTGCGAGGTCTGCCCCTGCATGATGACCCCGAGGCAGATGACCGCGTCCCACTGCGGTTGCTGGCGCGCCAGCGTGCCGGCCACGACCGGCACTTCAAACGCCCCGGGCACCCGCACCACCAAAACCTCCGCCGCACCGGCGCGCTTCAGTTCGGCCCGCGCCGCGCGCAGCATTCCGTCCACATGGCGGGCATTGTATTCCGAGGCGACGATGGCAAAACGCCCGCCGGATCGGGACGGACGACGGGCACGCGTGCGGACTGGCTTCAACATGGCGTCATTCCGGGTGTCCCCCGCGCGCGAGTCAATCCGATTTCCGCCTTTGAGCCGCAGCGTGACGCATCTCACCGCAGCACGGCCTCGATCGCCGCCTTCATCCGCGCTTCGCTGCCAGGCGCGACCCAGCACCAGTCACCGAGGTTGGAATCCTTTTCCGCCCAGGCGCGTTCGGTGGGGATGTAGCCGGGCGCGCTCTCGCCGTAGCCCGCAACCATCACGAAGGAGTCCGGGCGGACCGACTGTGCATGGAGCTGAAATTCGACGTAGGACTCGGCGGGCAGCAGGAGGAATTGCGCCGGGCCAAAATCCACGGCGGGCACGTCAACCGGCTGGCCGGCGGCGGCGCGCTTGCGCCAGGAGAGGTTCATCGCGGCAAGGCATTGGGCGAAGGGCTTCGTCTCCGGCACGAGG
>JBAYGL010000349.1:0-6066 GCA_041666725.1 Limisphaerales bacterium | reverse complement strand
GTGGTGACGACCTCGAAGTAGATGAAGGATTTGAACGCGAGGCGTCCGACGGCCTTCAAGTCATCGCTGTGCCCGGCGATGCCGATGACGAGCGTGCCGACGAGGATGGGGACGATGATGCACTTGATGAGGTTGAGAAAGAGCTTGGAGACAACCTTGAGATTGCGCGCCAGCTCCGGGTGCGCCGACTCGGGAAACGCCCAGCCGATGAGAATGCCGGCGAGCATGGAGATGAGTATCCACTGCGTGAGGCTGATGCGGCGAAGTCGGGTCCACATGGTGGTGCGGAATTCGCGCGCAAGGGCGGGCAGGCGTCGAGGAAAATCTGCTCGCCAAGGCATCCGCCGGCTGGATAGTCGGCGGATGGACGTCCAAATCGCGAGCCTGTGTGACTCGGCGGCGGATTACGGCGGCAAGCTCTGCCTGATCGGCGCGTTCGACACGATTCTGGTGAGGCAGTTCCCGGCGCTGCACCCTTTTTGCTCTGTTGCGCTGCGCATCGTGTTTCGCGACACCGACGAGGGGAAGCATCTCCTGCGCGTGAAGCTCATCGACGACGACGGCCAGAGCCTCCTGCCCAACATCGAGACCACGCTCGACATCCGGCTGCCGGAGAACCAGTTTTTTGCCTCGGTGAACCTCGTCTTCAACCTGCAGGGGATGCGTTTCAACAAGCCCGGACAATACTCCACGGACATCACGCTGGATGAGAAGATGATCGCACGCATCCCGCTCCAGATCCTGGTCATGCCCCCTGAGCAGCCCTGAGCCGGGCTAAGGGTTTTCCTTACCAGGTCTAGTCCTCCACCCCCCTTCCGGATTGGGAGGCGGCCCCAATTGTAACCATTTATTGCTGCTCTTAAGTTGGCGGCGTGAAGGCAAGATCGGAACGACAAAAGAAGCTCGGTCGCACGGCAATAACCGCGCGGCCCGCCGTTCCCGCCTGCCCGGCTCAAAGCAACCGAGTCCCCCTATGAACACCCACGACGACAGCAATCACATCATCAACACGCTGGCCCATTCGCAGGTCTATCAGGACTACGAGCGTGCCTTCACCGAAACCACCGGCCTGCCCGTCAACCTCCGTCCGGTCGAGAGCTGGCAGCTCCCGCACCACGGGAGGCGGAACGAGAACGCCTTCTGCGCCATGGTGGCTGACCGCAGCCGGACGTGCGCGGCGTGCCTGCAAACACAGCAACAGCTTGCCGAGGTGGCCAAGTCCGGCCCGGCATCCGTCACCTGCCCCTTTGGCCTGTGTGATTCCGCCGTGCCCGTGCGCACCGGGGACAAGACCATCGGATATCTTCAGACCGGCCAGGTGTTCCGCCGCAAACCGACGGAGGCGCAGTTCGACCGCACCGCCAAGCTGGCCAAGGAAGGTGGCGTGACTGTCGGCACCGAGGACATGCACAAGGCATACTTCAGCACCTCCATCCTGGCCCCCAAACGTCACGAGGCCGCCATCAGCCTGCTTCAAATCTTCGCCGATCACCTTGGCATGGTGAGCAACCAGATCATGGTCCGGAACGCCAATGCCGAGCCGCCGATGATCACCCGTGCGAAGCAGTTCATCGAGGAGCACCACACGGAAGACCTCTCGCTCGGCATCGTCGCGCGTGCGGTCAGCACCAGCACCTTCTACTTCTGCAAGATGTTCAAGAAGGCCACCGGCATCAACTTCACCGATTACCTTTCGCGCATCCGCATCGAGAAGGCGAAGAACCTCCTCCTCAATCCGAACCTGCGCATCAGCGAGATCGCCTACCAGGTCGGCTTCCAGTCCCTCACGCACTTCAACCGCATCTTCAAGAAGCTTGCCGGCCAGTCGCCCACCCAATATCGGGCCCACCTGATGGCGTCTTGAGCCGGTGGCCGACCTGGAAAGATGCCGGCTGTTCCCGGGGGGACGGAGGCTGGTTTCCGGCTCTGGCGTCGGGTCAGGGTGGGCCACAGGTCCGCACTTTAATCGTGTCAGGCTGGGGCGAAGCCGTATCCTGTGCCGCGTGCCTGATTACTCCAAGATGGACAACGCCGAGCTTGTTCAGCGGATCGAGGCCCTGGAGGCCGGTTTCCCGCGCGCTGCTTCATTTGAAGCGGCAGGCGGAACTGCACTTCAACAGCACCGTGGAGTCGATGCCACACTGAAGGAGCTGCAGGATCTCAAGGCGGCGCTGGATGCCCACTCCATCGTGGCCATCACCGATGCGCGCGGGCTGATCACCTACGCCAACGACAAGTTCTGCGAGATTTCCAAATACAGCCGGGATGAGCTTCTGGGGAAGGATCATCGCATCATCAATTCCCGCCACCATTCCAGGGAGTTCTTCCGAAACTTGTGGGAGACGATCAATGGAGGCCGCGTGTGGAAGGGGGAAATCCGCAACCGGGCCAAGGACGGCAGCCTTTACTGGGTGGATACGACCATCTTCCCGTTTGTCGATGCGACGGGCAGGGTGCAGCAGTTCATCGCCATCCGCACCGACATCAGCAACCGCAAGCGCGACGAGGAACAGCTTGCCGAGCTGGCGCGGTCGCTTGTGGAGAAGAACAAGGAACTCGAGGCCATCGTTTACGTCGCCTCGCACGATTTGCGTTCACCGCTGGTCAACATCCAGGGCTTCAGCAAGGAGCTGGCGCGGGCGTGCGAGGGCATGGGCGCGAAGCTGGCCCTGACTGACGGCGAGGTCATTCCCAAGAGCGAGCTGAAGGAGGCGCTCACCGAGGACATTCCGGAGGCCCTCATGTTCATCAAGGCCGGCGTGGCGAAGATGGATACGTTGCTCACGGGCCTCCTCAAGTTCTCCCGGCTGGGGCGCGAGGCGCTGAGGATCGAGCGGCTCAACATGAACACCATGATCGAGCAGGTCTCGCAGGCGATGGACTTTCAGCTGGAGCAGACGGGTGTGAAGCTTGAGATCGGAAAACTCCCCGACTGCCGTGGCGACGCCACGCAAACCAACCAGGTGTTCTCCAACCTGCTCGACAACGCGATCAAGTATCTTGATCCGGGCCGCAGCGGGCGGATCAGCGTGACCGGGCGCGTCCAGGATGGTTGCGTCATTTACGCCGTTGCCGACAACGGCATCGGCATCGCCCGGGAGCACCAGAACAAGGTCTTTGAGATTTTCCACCGGCTGAATCCGTCGCAAGGCTCCGGCGAGGGGCTGGGCCTGTCCATCGCACAGCGCATTCTGGAGAGGCAGGGCGGGAAGATATGGCTGGAGTCCGAGCCGGGCCGGGGAAGCACTTTTTTTGTCTCCTTGCCAGCCGCTGTCACCGAGGGCTAATACTACGGCCATGTCCAAAGAAGTTGTCATCCTCATTGCCGAGGACGATGCGGGCCACGCCCGGCTGATCGAAAAAAACCTCACCCGGGTCGCCTTGAACAACCCGATCCGGCGCTTTGAGAACGGCCAGGACATCCTCGATTTCCTGTTCCGGCGCGGTGCGGGCCCGCACCGGGATGTCAACACGCCCTACCTGCTCCTGCTCGACATCCGCATGCCGAAGGTCAACGGCGTGGAGGTGCTCCAGCAGGTCAAGGGAGACCCGCAGCTGCGCAAGATGCCCATCATCATGCTGACCACCACCGAGGATCCCCGCGAGGTGGAGCGCTGCCATCTGCTGGGCTGCAACAGCTACGTCGTCAAGCCGGTGGACTACGAGAAGTTTGCCGAGGCGATCAAGCAGCTGGGGCTGTTCGTGACCCTCGTGCAGGTTCCGGACATCAACGGCCAGCCTTGACCATGTCCGTTCCCCCGGACCCGCGCGCCACCGTCTTCGTGGTGGATGATGACCTCGGTCTGGCCCGCCTCATAGAGCGCGCGTTGAAACGCGCCGGGCACGCCACCGCCACCGCCAATTCGGGATCGGAAGCCATCCGCTGGTTGACGGACCAGCGGCCGGACCTGCTCCTTCTCGACCTGAAACTGCAGGACATCGAGGGGCGCGAGCTGATCAACCGGGTGAAGGCGCTGGAACGCTCGGTTCCATTCGTCGTCATCACCGGCCAGGGCGATGAGCGCGTGGCCGTGGAGATGATGAAGTGCGGCGCGCTCGATTACCTCGTCAAGGACGCGCAGTTTCTGGACACCGTCCCCGCCGTTGTCCAGCGTGCGCTGGCGCAAGTCGAGCGGGACCGCCGCCTGGCCGCGGCCGAGGAGGCGTTGCGCCGCAGCGAGGCCATCCTTGCGAAGGCCCAGCAGATTGCGCAGCTCGGCGGCTACGAAGTGGAACTGGAGTCCCCGCCCAAGTCCCGATGGTCGGAGCAGATGTATCGGATCATAGGCGTGGAGCCCGGCGGGCTGGAGCCGTTCTCCGACGAATTCTACGAACGCTTCGTTCATGCGGACGACCGCGCACGGGTGTGCGGGGCGATCAAGGAGGGCATCCGTCTCCCGCGTGGATGGAATTTTGAGCACCGGGTTGTGCGTCCCGACGGCGAGGTGCGGCATGTCCACAGTTCCAGTGAAGTGGTTTCCGGCGGCGGGCGGGCGCGCAAGATTGTCGGCACGATGCTCGACATCACCGAGCGTCGCCGGCTCGAGGAGGAGATCCTCAACATCAGCGAGCAGGAGCAGCGCCGCATCGGCCAGGATCTGCACGACGGCATCTGCCAGCAGCTCGCCGGCGTCGAGCTGATGAGCCAGGTGCTGGAGCAGTCGCTGGCGGGCAAGTCGAAGAAGCATTCCGCCCAGGCCGGCCAGATCGGCGCCCATGTGCGCGAGGCCATTTCGCAGACCCGGATGCTTGCCCATGGGCTCTGCCCGGTGGTGCTTGAGTCCGAGGGGCTGATGTCCGCGTTGCAGGAACTGGCGCACAGCACGTCGCGGATGTTCGGCGTGAACTGCTCCCTGCGCTGTGACCGTCCCGTGCGGGTTCACGACAACGCCGTTGCCACCCATCTCTACCGCATTGCGCAGGAGGCCGTGAGCAACGCCATCAAACACGGCAAGGCCCGCCGCATTGAAATGGTCCTGACTGCGAAGACGGACTGCGTCATTCTCGCCGTGAACGACGACGGTTGCGGCATCCCGTCCGCGCCTCCCCGCACCGGCGCGGGCCTGCGCATCATGCAATACCGGGCGGGAATGATCGGCGGCTCCGTGGTTGTGCAGCGTCGTGAACCGGTCGGCACGTCCGTTGTGTGCTCGGTGCACCAACACCCCGGGGCAACCGTCCCCAAAGGCACCCGATGAAGGCAGGAAAGAAAAAATCCGCCACCAAGGCGACCAAGAAGATACTCATCGTGGACGATCATCCGATGATGCGCGACGGCCTCGCCGCGCTCATCAGCGCGCAGCCGGACCTTGCCGTCTGCGGCCAGGCCGCCGATGCACGCGAAGCCATGCAGGCCATCGAATCCCAGCGGCCCGACATTGTGCTCATGGACATCTCCCTGCCTGGAAAGAGCGGGTTGGAGGCCGTCAAAGACATTCAGGCACTCCGGCCCGGACTGGCCGTCCTGGTCATCTCCATGCATGACGAATCGCTTTACGCTGAACGCGTCCTGCGCGCCGGTGCGCGCGGCTACATCATGAAGCAGGAGGGTGGCAAACGCATCATGGAAGCCATTCGTGCCGTGCTGGAAAACAGGGTCTTCGTCAGCGAGAAAATCTCCGCACGCATCCTTGAGTCCTTCAGCGGACGGCGGGCCGAGGCCGTCGCCTCGCCTGTCGAGACGCTGACGGACCGTGAGTTTGAGATTTTCCAGCTCATAGGACGCGGTCGGAGCACGCGCGAGATCGCCGAGCAGCTTCACATCAGCGTCAAGACTGCCGAAGTCCACCGCGTGAACATCAAGACGAAGCTGAAGATCGCGACGAGTTCCGAATTCGTCCACTACGCAGTCCGCTGGATCGAGTCACAGTCCGGTGCCGGGCGCTGATGTCCCGATGGTTCAACGCCAGCTGGCAGGGAAAGGCGCGCAACGCGGATTTCCAGGTGCCGGCAAACTTGTCGCGCAACGCGACTTCACCGCGGAATGATTGGCAGCAGGATGTGGGAGGGATGCTCGCGGTCGTGCAGGATGGTTTGACTGGCTTTCGCCAGTTCCGCGTCGGTGCC
>JBAYGL010000348.1:0-6071 GCA_041666725.1 Limisphaerales bacterium | reverse complement strand
GTGGCTGCACGGTGGCTATCCCAAGTCCAACAAGATCGGGGAGCTGGTCTATCCCACCAACGCCTTCTTCGATGTGTATGCGCACATGACGCAGTGGTTCAACCACCACCTCAAGGGCGAAGCCAACGGCGTGGAGCGCGATCCCACCGTGAGGTATTACGTGATGGGTGCCACGGGCGAGGAGGGCGCTCCCGGCAACGTCTGGAGAACGGTGAAGGACTGGCCCGTGAAGGCCCGGGAGTCGGCGTATTACTTGCAGGGGGAAGGCCGTCTGGCCGCGTCCACGGCGACGGGCGTCAAGTCCACGAGCTACGTGAGCGATCCCTTCCATCCCATGAGCATCCCCGGAACGGCCTTTCCCGGTGCGAAGGACGCGCGCCCTTACGAGCGGCAGGCGGAGGTGCGGACGTTCACGACGGAGCCGCTCGCCCAGCCGGTGGAATGGACGGGGCTGGTGAAGGCGGAACTGTGGGTGAGTTCCACCGCCCGCGACACGGACTTCATCGTCCGCGTGAGCGACGTGTATCCGGACGGGCGCTCCATGCTGCTGATGGATTATCCCCGGCGCGCCAGGTATCGCGAGGGTTTCGACCGCGAAAAACTCCTGAAGCCGGGCGAGCCGGCGAGACTGGCCTTCGATGTCGGCTGGACGAGCATCATCTTCAACAAGGGGCATCGCATCCGCGTGACCATCGGGAGCACGGGCTATCCTCTCTATGAGCCGAACCCGCAGACCGGCGGCCCGCAGACCATTGAGTTCCCGGCGGACGCGCAGGTGGCCACGAACACGGTGCATCACACCGCCAGGCTGGTCTCCCGGCTCATTGCGCCGACGGTGAAGTGAGCCGCGACTTTGGGTTTGGCTTCGCCGCATGGTGGAGGTCATGCTGATGCACGCGTCCATTTTTGCACCGAACACATGAGCCAGCCACCAACGCCGAATCCACATCAAGTCAGCTCCTGGAAGTTCGTTCTCGCCCTGGTCGCGGTGGTCGGGCTGATCGCGCTCATTTCGCCGCTGCTGACGAGCAAGGCCGGACGGGATTACGCCACGCGCTACGACGAACCCAAGGGAATGGGCCATGCCGTGCCCGGGCCGAAGCCCGCGGAATCTCCCGCTGCCGCGAATCCAAACGACCGCTCGTGGACAAACGGCATGGTGTGGGTTCCGGGAGGAACGTTCCAGATGGGTTTCGAGGAAGGCCAGCCCGACGAGAAGCCCATCCACGAAGTCATCGTGGATGGTTTTTGGATGGATCGTTACGAACTTACCAACGAGGAGTTCGAAAAATTCACCAAGGCGACCGGCTATCTGAGCATCGCCGAGCGCAAGCCCAGGCAGGAGGATTTCCCGGATGCGCCGCCGGAGGCGCTCGTCCCCGGCTCCATCGTGTTCCTGCCGCCGGAAGGTGACGTGCCGCTCCACAACCACATGGCCTGGTGGCGCTACGTGCCGGGCGCGAACTGGCGTCATCCCGAGGGCCCGAACTCCGATCTCAAAGGCCGGGAGTGCTGTCCTGTGGTGCATGTCTCGTGGTTCGATGCAATGGCCTATGCGAAGTGGGCTGGAAAACGGCTTCCGACTGAAGCCGAGTGGGAATTCGCCGCCCGTGGTGGCAGGGAAAAGCTCATCTACACCTGGGGAAATGAGAAGACCCCCGATGGCAAATGGCTCGCGAACATCTGGCAGGGATCCTTCCCCAACGGCAACACCTTGCAGGACGGATTCAAACTTCAGGCACCGGTCGGAAGCTTTCCAGCCAACGGCTACGGCCTCCACGACATGGCTGGCAACGTGTGGGAGTGGTGCTCCGACTGGTATATGCCGGATTACTACGCGAAGAGTCCGAAGCTCAATCCCCAGGGGCCGCAGGAGAGCTACGATCCAAATGAGCCGGGTGTCTGGAAGCGTGTCACACGGGGCGGTTCCTATCTCTGCATCGAGGTGTATTGCTGGGGCTACCGGCCTGCGATGCGCATGAAGACTTCTCCCGACACCGGCCTGAACCACACCGGCTTCCGCTGTGTTCGGAACGGGCCGCCACCCGGCGGAGCGAAACCCTAGCCGAAACCATGCCGACGGTCAGCGCGTGACGACTTTGGGTCCAACGTCAGCGATTCGCCAGCAGTGTGCCCGGGCGGCGCTGTCCGGAGGAAAGTCGCTTTGGATTCGTTGACGAAGAGGGCTTTGAGCAGCGTCGTTACTCCCGACACTATGCCACAGCTCCGTCGCTCTCTTTCGTCTTTGTTGGTCCTGCTGGCTGAACTGACTGTGGCTTCTGCTGGAGCCGCTGAACCGGTGCGCTACAACCGCGACATCCGGCCCATCCTTTCCGACAACTGTTTCAGCTGCCATGGCCCGGACGTGAACCGTCGCAAGGCGGGTCTCCGTCTGGACGTGCGTGAGGAGGCGCTCAAGGCGGCGAAGTCAGGGGCAATCGCCATCGTGTCCGGTGACGCCCGCAAATCGGCGCTCCTGGCGCGCATCAACAGCAAGGACGCGGATGAGGTGATGCCGCCGCCGAAGTCCCACAAGGCCGTGACGGCGGCGCAGAAGGAGAAGCTGCGGCAGTGGATCCAACAGGGCGCGAAGTATGAGCAGCACTGGGCCTTTGTGCCGCTTGCGCCCGTGCCGGCGCCGGCGGTGAAGCGGGCCGGCTGGCTGCGGAACGATCTCGACCGCTTCATCCTCGCCCGCCTGGAGCGGGAACGGCTCCCGCCTTCTCCCGAAGCGGCGAGGGAAACGTTGATCCGCCGCGTGTCGCTGGACCTCACGGGCCTGCCGCCGACGGTGGCGGAGGTGGATGCGTTCGTCGCCGACAAGTCCGCCACCGCTTATGAAAAAGTCGTCGAACGGCTGCTGCGGTCCCCGCACTACGGCGAGCGGATGGCGGTGGACTGGCTGGATGCGGCGCGCTTCGCGGATTCCAACGGGTATCAGGTGGACCGAGATCGCGAGCTGTGGCCGTGGCGCGACTGGGTGATCCGCGCCTTCAATGACAACAAGCCGTTCGATCAGTTCACCATCGAGCAGCTGGCCGGTGATTTGCTGCCGGATGCGACGCTGGATCAGCGCATCGCGACGGGTTTCCATCGCAACCACATGATGAACGAGGAGGGCGGCATCATCGCGGAGGAATTTCTCGCGGAATACACCGCTGACCGTGTGGAGACGACGGCGGGAGTGTGGCTCGGGCAGACGTTCAACTGCGCACGCTGTCACGACCACAAGTTCGACCCGTTCACCCAGCGCGATTTTTACGGGCTCAAGGCGTTCTTCCACAACGTGAGCGAGAAAGGCATCGGCAGCTACGGGTCGCCCATCCGCATCAACAGCCCGCCCTTCCTCCGCCTGCCGACGGATGAGCAGACGAAGAAACTCACCGCACTCAAAGCCGACATTGACACGGCGAAGGCGCAACTCGCCGCTGCGACGGCGGAGGCGAACTCCGGCGTGGATGAGTGGGCGCGGCGGCTTGCGGCGGATACGTTGAAGTGGACGCCGGGCGAGTTCGTGAAAATCGAGGCGGGCAAGGCGCTCACCGAAGTGCTCGGCGACGGCGCGCGGATCGAGGCGCCGAATCCCGGCTCGGCGTTCACGGCGGATTGCAGCGTGCGGCTGCCCGCCGGGCGTGCGACGGCGCTGAGGATCGAGTGCGCGGACGCAGGGATGAGCGGCTCTGCGCGATGGCTGGATGTGCGCGTGTTCGCAGGCAAGCAGGCGCTCAAGCTGCGCGCGGTGGAGAGCGGCGATTCGCTCGCGAAAGCCGAACTCACGAAAACGCTCGACGGCTCGAAGCTGACCTTCACCACCGTCGCGCCGCGCGAGGGCAAGTCGATCTCGGGCGTGTTTGAGCTGGCGGAGCCGGTCGTGAGCAACGGCCCCATCGGCCTGCGCGTCGTCATCGACGCCGGCTACGGCTCCGGGCCGATGCTCTGGCGCATCGCGACGACCGACAGCGACACGGAACTCCTCGCGCCCACCGCCATCGCCGCGCTCGCGAAGAAGGACGCGGCCACGCGCACGCCGGCGGAGAAGAAGCGGCTCGCCGATTACCGTGCGCAGCAGAGCCCCGCGCTCCGTGTCATCGACGACCGCATCACCGCACTCACGCAGCAGAAGGACGCACTCGACCGCGAAGTGCAGACGACGCTCGTGATGGAAGAACTGCCGCAGCCGCGGAAGACCTTCGTGCTCATGCGCGGCGCTTACGACAAGCCCGGCGACGAAGTGACCGCGGCCACGCCGGCGACACTGCCCGCGCTCGCCGCGGATCAGCCGCGCAATCGCCTCGGCCTCGCGCGCTGGCTCGTCGATCCGGCGAACCCGCTGCCTGCACGCGTGACGGTGAACCGTTTCTGGCAGTCGGTCTTCGGCACGGGACTCGTGAAAACGGCGGAGGACTTCGGTGCGCAGGGCGAAGCGCCAAGCCATCCCGAGCTGCTCGACTGGCTCGCGACGGAGTTCGTGCGCACGGGTTGGGACGTGAAGGCGATGATGCGGCTGCTCGTGACGAGCGCGACATATCGGCAAAGCTCGCGCCTCACGCCGCTGCTGCGCGAGCGCGATCCGGAGAATCGTCTGCTCGCGCGCGGGCCGCGCTTCCGGCTTTCTGCGGAGGCGATCCGCGACCAGGCGCTCGCAGCGAGCGGGCTGCTCATCGGCACGATCGGCGGGCCGTCGGTGAAGCCGTATCATCCGCCCGGGCTTTACGAGCAGATCGTCGCCGGCAGCAGCTCGGGCACTTACGTGCAGGGCAAAGATGACGACCTGCACCGCCGCAGCCTCTACACCTACTGGAAGCGCTCCGTGCCGAACCCCGCAATGCTGTTGTTCGACGCTCCGTTCCGCGAAGCCTGCACGCTGCGCCGCCCGCGCACGAACACGCCCCTGCAGGCCCTCAATCTCATGAACGATCCGACTTACGTGGAGGCTTCACGCTTTCTCGCCCAGCGGATGATGCGCGAGGGCGGCGACGCGGTGACGGGACGGCTTGAGCACGGCTTCCGTCTGCTGCTGGCGCGCTCGCCAAAGCCCGCCGAGCTGTCGGTGCTCCGCGCCGCTTATGAACGCGTCCGGTCGGATTTTTCCGGCGATCTTGGCAGTGCGAAGGCGCTGCTGGCCGTCGGTGAGGCCGGTGCGGATGCGAAGCTCGATCCCACGGAACTCGCCGCCTTCACCGCCGTTGCCAGCACGTTGCTCAACCTCGACGAGGTCGTCACGAAGGAATGAATCCCATGAACGCTGAAACACTGCGCGCCGAACTTTCCCGGCGTCATTTCCTGGGCCGCGCCAGCACCGGCATCGGGGCTGCGGCCCTGGCGTCATTGCTGAATCCGCGGCTTTTCGCCGCCCCGCAATCGCCGCACTTCGCCCCCAGGGCCCGGCGCATCATCTGGCTCACGCAGGCGGGCGCGCCTTCGCAGTTGGAGCTGTTCGATCACAAGCCCGGCCTCACGGCGCAGTTCGACAAAGACCTGCCCGATTCCGTGCGCGGCGAGCAGCGGCTCACGGGGATGACCTCCGGACAGAAGCGCTTCCCGATCGCCCCTTCGGTCTTCAATTTCCAACGGCACGGGAAGGCGGGCCTGTGGTTGAGCGAGCTGCTGCCCCACACCGCGAGGTTTGCGGACGAACTGTGTGTGATCCGTTCGCTGCACACCGAGGCCATCAATCACGACCCCGCGATGACGCTGCTGCAAACGGGGCACCAGATCGGCGGCCGGCCGGCCTTCGGGGCCTGGGTGGCCTACGGACTCGGTTCGGAAAACGCCGACCTGCCTGCGTTCGTGGCGATGATCTCGCGGCCCAGCGGCCCGACGAATGCGCAGCCGCTGCACGAGCGCATGTGGGGCGCGGGCTTCCTGCCGTCGCGCTATCAGGGCGTGCGTTTCAGTTCGGGCAAAGACCCGGTGCTGTTCCTCTCCAATCCGCCCGGCATCACGCCGGCGCGCCGGCGCGCGATGCTCGACGACGTCGCCGCGCTGAACCGCATGAAGTTCGCCGAGTATCAGGATCCCGAGACGCAGGCGCGGATTGACCAGTATGAAATGGCCTTCCGCATGCAGGC
>JBAYGL010000347.1:0-6082 GCA_041666725.1 Limisphaerales bacterium | reverse complement strand
GTCGCCAGTGGGGCTGTGAGCCGGTGGACATTGCGCCCGGGCACCAGGCCGATCTCATCGTGTTGGGCGGTTCGCCATTCCAATCAATGGAACATCTCCGGGATGTCCAGTTTGTCGTTCGCAACACGGAGCGCCGTCACTTTCGCACGGATCAGGAGCCTGTGCTGCCCGAGAGGGCGGGGCACTATGCCTGATCACTCTGAAGCAGGTTCCGGCGTGCCAGTGTTGAAAATGGAGATCGTAAGCCAGGAATGAGGTGTTAACATGAACAGACCAATGAATCCGGACAGCACACGGGACACGGAGTTGTGTCAGATGCAGTCTTCCCGCCGCGACTGGATCAAAGCCACCGCAGCGTTCGCACTCGCCGGCCCGTTTGGCATTCGCGCGCAGGCGGAGGGGCCGTTGCGTGCCGCCGTGAATCCGCCGCCCGGCGCGGAGACGATCCTGTTCGAGCGCGTCACGTTCGAGATGAGCGTGAAGCCGTTTCGGAGCGTCGAGGAAAAGGCCGTTCGTGAAGTCTGCGCCGAAATTTTCCGCCAATGGTCGCCGCTGATCCGCCGCTGCCGCAGCATCGCCGTGATGCTGTGGACGGCGGATGGCAGCGAGCTGCTGGATTACCGCGGCCGGATGGATGACGAAATCGAGTGGGCGCGTTACATCGGCATTGGCCACCCTCCTGCGGAGCCTCTGGCCGGCGATCCGAAGCGCGAGAGTTTGCACGCCACACCCTGGCTCTACATGCCGAATCCGCCGCGCATCACCTACGGCGTGCTGCGGACCATTGTGCGCTGCCTGAAGGAAGTCGGCGTCGCACAGGCCGGCAGGCCGGTGACAGTGGGCACCACATTTGATCCCGGCCCCGAATTCGCGAAGTCATCGTTCAAATACCAGCGGCATCCGGAGATCGCCCAGGGCAGCATCATGGGCGCAAACAAGTGGGTCGCCTGTTCCGCGATTCTGCACGCGGACGACCGGGCCTGCGCAGGATTTCCCAATGGCATCCCGGAAGGGACCAGCCTTGGAAAATTCCTTGGCGGTCAGAGCCGTCATTTCCTGCGTGACCTGGGTTTCGACTTTCTCTGGCTTTCCAACGGCTTCGGCTTCTCGCTGAGTTCCTGGGACACAAAGGGCGTGCTGTTTGACGGGAAGAAATTTGACGCAACCAGGGCCCTCGAGGTGCGTGAAACAATCCTGCGGTTCTGGCGCGACTTTCGGAAAGAGTGCCCCAGTTTTACGATCGAGACGCGTGGCAGCAACCTCACCGTCGGTGCCGATCTGGCGTCCGCCGGCTCGCCATTGCGGGACATTTATCGCGGTGGATTCAGCATGATCGCGCCACCGAACTCGCCGTGGGCCGCGCTGGACGGCGACTTTGGATTGGAGATCGTCGGCTATCTGTCGCGCATCGCGGAGCTGCCGCCGGACGAGAAATTTCCGTTCCGCTTCTACACACACGATCCATGGTGGCTGAACAGCCCGTGGTTCGACCGTTACGGACGCGAACCACACGACATCTATCTGCCACTGGCGACGGCGCGGCTGAACCGTGAAGGCCGCGTTACGCGACCCGCCCACCTGAATCTGCTGACCATTGACGACTCCTTCGGAAAAATGCCGGAGGCGTGCGCGAACGAAGTCACGCCGCACATCATCCGTGCGGCGGAACATTTCAGCGACGAGCCCGGCCTCGTCACCTGGGTCTATCCCTTCGACGAATACCATGACCGTGTGTTTGGCGATGCGCCCCGTCTGGCGGAGCCGTTTTTTGGCGACTGGTTTCTCCGCAGCGCCGTGAACTCGGGCTTTCCGCTGAACACGGTCGTCTCAACGGGTAATTTTCTTCATTCGCTCAAATCCCAGCCGGATGCCTACCGCCGCACGATCCTGCTTTCGCCCGTGCCTGACGCGGGCAGTCCTGTTGAAACGGCGCTGCTCGGCTGCGTCGAGTCCGGCCACAACGTGCTGCTGTATGGGCCGGTCAATCATGCGGGTCCGCGCCTGCTGGAGGCGCTCAATCTGAAAGTTCAATCGCCGCTGGCGGGCGACCTGCAACTCCAGACTCCGCTCGAAGGCGACGCGTTTCGAGAGGGGGCCGGCGCGAAGACCCTTCGACATCGCGACGTGATTTCCGCCGGTGGTGTGGACACGGTTGCGCGCGATCCGGGCGCGGCCCGGTTCGAAGTCAGCGCGACGGTGTCGGACGGCTCTGCGTCGCGTGTGTATGCGGTGTTCCGTGAGTCCGCCGGGGCGGGCAAGGGGAGTCTTGCGTGGCTGCGCGGGAGTTTTTGCGGAACCGTGTCAGGACGGCTGCCAACGCCGGACGACCCCCGGAAGCTTTTCCCATCCGAGTGGTTGTTGCGCTGGATGCTGGCCCGTTTCAGCGTGGTGTGGTTCTTCGACAAACCGGGGGCGGAAACGCGTGCGCCGCTGGTGCTCGTGGCGCGGCACCGCAATGGATTGTTCTTCTCCGGTTATTGCCCGTCCACGACGGTCAGGCTGCGTTTGCGCCTGCCTCACGGAGCACCGCTGCTGGTGGGGGCCGAGACCTTCCTCGAAAAGGGCCGGGCCACCTTTACAATGCCGCGCGCGTGGCATCGGGAGTGTCGCTGCCTTGTCAACCAGGCTGCCGATGGAGAACTCTCCTGCGTGGAACGCTACTCGGGCCACGTCGGCATCACGCGGCGACTGCACCTGCGTGGGTTGAAGGACGCGGAGGTCCACTTCCTGCCGGAGTGGCCTCTGGGCGGAACAAAAATCATCATGGCCGCCAACGACCTGCGCGCTCACCGGACGGATTCCATTCCCTACGACACGGCTGATGGTGGACGGCGGCTGGTGGCCCGGAAGATCACCGGCGAATTGCTGATCTCGTGGTGATGGCCGGGCCATTGCGCGGGCGCTCGGCGAATCTGTCGAAAGGGGATTCCCGCCTGATTTGATGGGAGCCTGCCCGGGGATTTAAGATGGTGCGCGGTGCAGGGTTCGAACCTGCGACCCCTACCGTGTCAAGGTAGTGCTCTACCACTGAGCTAACCACGCAGCGCGGCGTAAAGTGCCGACCGATTTCGGCTTTGGCAAGAGTGGACTTGCATCTCGGATGGAAAACCAAAAACGGAGAACATCAGCCCGCCACTCATCCGGGATTGCGGCGTGATCCGTCGTTTCGCTAGCCTCTTGCCCACGATTATGAACCCGTATCTCCGCTTCGTTTCTGAATACGCACGCTTCGCGAAAGAGGGCAAGGGCTGGCCTCTGGGCGGCTTTCCGGCCTGTCCGCGTCCGGTCATCGCTCCAGCCGCTCCGACCGCGCTGATCTTCTCCCCGCACCCGGACGACGAGGTCATCATCGGCGGGCTGGCACTGCGGCTGTTGCGAGAGGCGAAGTGGAACGTGGTGAACGTCGCCGTCACGCAGGGCAGCAGCAAGGCGCGGCAGACGGAACGTTGGGCGGAGCTGGAAGCGTGCTGCAACTGCATCGGCTTCGGCCTGGTGCAGACGCAGCCGGGCGGCCTGGAAAAGGTGAACGTTGCGACGCGCGAAAAGGACGCGACGCACTGGGCGCGCTCCGTGAAGGTCATCGCGGACATTCTGTCGCGGCACCGGCCCGGGGCCATTTTCTTCCCGCACGACGCGGACTGGAACAGCTCGCACATCGGCACGCATCACCTCGTTCTGGACGCGTTGCGCACGCTGCCGGCGGACTTCCGGACGGTCGCGGTCGAGACGGAGTTCTGGGGCGCGATGGCGTCGCCGAACCTGATGGTCGAGATCGGTGTTCCGGACCTGGCGGACCTCATCACGGCGCTGACCTTCCATGTCGGCGAGGTGCGCCGGAACCCGTATCACCTCACGCTTCCGGCGTGGATGGTGGACAACGTCCGGCGCGGCGGCGAAGTCGTGGGCGGGCAGGGCGGGGCGGCGCCGGACTTCACCTTCGCGACGCTCTACCGTCTGCGGCGCTGGAACGGCCGCGAGCTGGAAAAGGCCTTTGACGGGGGGAAGTCCCTCGCGTGCGCGCAAAATCCCGCGGCGCTGTTTGATTAACGGGACGAGGGGTGCTGTGAGCGTTCGTGGCGATTCGCCTTGGCGGCGCTTTCCCGGCTTGTTCCAGTCCGCAGGTTTGCTACCGTCCGCGCCCCTGTGGACATCACGAAAGAAATCCAGCGGCGGCGGACGTTCGCCATCATCTCGCATCCGGACGCGGGCAAGACGACGCTGACCGAGAAGCTCCTGCTCTACGGCGGTGCCGTCCAGCTCGCCGGCAGCGTCACCGCGCGCAAGCAGCAGCGCGCCACGACTTCCGACTGGATGGAGCTGGAGAAGAAGCGTGGCATCTCCATCAGCTCGACCGTCCTCCAGTTCGAATACGAGGGTTACTACATCAACCTGCTCGACACGCCTGGCCACAAGGATTTCTCCGAAGACACCTATCGCGTCCTCACCGCCGTGGATTCCGTGGTCATGGTCATTGACTCGGCCAAGGGCATCGAGCCGCAGACGCGCAAGCTCTTCGAGGTCTGCCGTCAGCGCGGCGTGCCCATCTTCACGTTCATGAACAAGTGCGACCGGCCGATGAAGGACCCGCTCGCGCTCCTGGATGAACTGGAGAAGGTCCTCGGCATCGGCGCGTTTCCGGTGAACTGGCCCATCGGCACGGGCTTCGAGTTTCAAGGCGTCTATGACCGGCGCGCGAAACAGTTCCATCTCTTCGAGCGCACCGTCGGCGGTGCGTATCGTGCGCCGGTCGAGGTCGGCGGCCTGGATGATCCCATCATCCGCGGGCGGCTCAGTGACGAAACGTTTCACAAGACCGTCGAGGAAATCGAAATGCTCGACCTCGCCGGCGAGGAGTTCGACGAGGAGTCCGTGCTCGCGGGCCTGACCACTCCGGTCTTCTTCGGCAGCGGCATCAACAACTTTGGCGTGCAGCTCCTGCTGGACGGCTTCCTGCGGCACGCGCCCGCACCCAAGCCCCGCGTCATGGCCGGCACGCCCATTGCGCCGGAGCATCCGGCGTTCTCCGGCTTCATCTTCAAGATTCAGGCGAACATGGACCCGCGCCACCGCGACCGCATCGCGTTCCTGCGCGTGTGCTCCGGCAAGTTTGAACGCGACATGAGCGTGAGCCACTCGCGCACCGGCAAGAAGGTCCGCCTCTCCAGCTCGCACAAGCTGCTGGGCAACGAGCGCGAGACGGTGAACGAGGCATTTCCCGGCGACGTCATCGGCCTCGTCGGGCACGACGGCTTCGGGATCGGCGACACGCTCACGACCGACCCAGCGATTCTCTACCGCGAGATTCCGCGCTTCACGCCGGAGGCTTTCGCGTTCCTGCACAACCCGAACACGGCGAAGTTCAAACAGTTTCGCCAGGGGCTGGAACAGCTCTTGCAGGAAGGCGTCATCCAATCGCTGACCATCCGGCACTCCGGCAGCAAGGTTCCGCTGCTCGCCGCCGTCGGACCGTTGCAGTTCGAGGTCGTGCAGTTCCGGCTGGAGAGCGAATACGGGGCGACCTCCCGCCTGGAACTGGCCCCGTGGACGGTGGTGCGCTGGCTGCCGCCCGGCATGACGGACGAGCAGCTTGACGCGCTTTCCCTTCCCACCGGGGCGAAGCTGGGTCACGACATGGGTGGCAACCCGGTCGTCCTGTTCTCCAATGACTGGTCGGCCAACTATTTCACGACGCCCAATCCCGGCGTGACTCTGTCGCATCTGCCCGTGGGATTGTCGGGGCTGTGAACGATTCGACGGCGAAGAGGGCTGCGAGAAGCAGGAGATTGACGAGTGCCGCCTAAACCTCGCGCAACCCGTCCTCGACCCGAAATACACCGTCGTCCGTGCCTGGCTGACCTACCCGATTACTTCTTTGCGCTTTTCTCCTTCGGAAGGACAACGATGCTCTTCACAATCAGGTCAATGTCTTTCCAGTATCTGTGCTGGCCGCTGGACTTGCAGATGAAACTCATCTGCGCGACGCCACCAAGACCAGCGTCAACACCGAATGCATTGAGAACAATCTAAGTTGAAGTATTGTCATATCTATTTACTTTTTGTTAATTTTAATTATTGCGTATGT
>JBAYGL010000346.1:0-6115 GCA_041666725.1 Limisphaerales bacterium | reverse complement strand
GCGGGCGAACTTCGTCACCTTCTCCTGCTGTTCCTTGGTGCGCTGGGGGGCGTCAATCGCGAGCAATGCACGCAGCTCTTCGGACTGGCTCAGTCCGGGGGATTTCGTGGCGGTGCCGGCGAGGCGGAAGCGTCCGAGCGTGAAGCCCTTGTCCTCCCCGGCGACGAAGAACTGCGCCAGCTTCACGGTGAAAACCTGGCCGGCGGTGTTGGTGAGCGGTGTCTTCAGCTCGAAGGTGGCCCAGTGTGTCGCGCCACCGTTGGGAGAGACAGCCCAGCCCTGCTGGCGGTTGTTGCTGCCATCAATGGCCTTGGTGACTTCGAAGTTCTCCTGGCTGAAGTCCGAGAGCGCATTTCGCAGTTCGATCCTTTTGGTTTCCGCAGGCTTGCCCTTGGGCGCGACGCTCAGGGAGATTTCGTTCAGCACGAAGTTGCCGTCCGGCGCGCGACCGGGACCGTTTCTTGGAAACCTGCCGTCTGTGAGGGCTTCGAGCCGCAGGGCGGTCAGTTCCTTCAGGTCAGTTTCAAAGGTCACCGTGTATTCTGCACGCGGGGCATTTCCGGAGGTGACAACGACCGACTTGTCCTCCTGCTGGGCGAGTTTGAGGTTTCCGGTGGAGTTGACGCTCTTCGCGGTAAAGGCGCTCCAGGAGGCCTTGATGTCCTGTTTCTTCTCGTAGTCGGCGAGGCGCTTGGGGAAGTCCTGTTCGTTGAAGCGCTTCAGCTCGGCCTCGGCCCTGGCCGTGCGCTCCTTCTGTTCGGCGTCCAGCTTCGCCTCGCGCGGAGCGATCTCCTTTTCATGGGCGGCCAGCTCAGTCTTCGTCTCGGTCAGATCAGTGGCCAGCTGCTTCTCCCGCGTGGCGCGGAGGCCCGGGTAAACCTTCTCGTAGGCGGCCAGTTCGCCACCGACCTTGGCGTGGTCGGCCTTGAGCGTGGCCCAGCTCTTCAGGGTGGTTTCAACTTCGGCCGGCCTGGCGGGCCGGTTGATGATGCGTAGGAACAGCTCGTTGATGAGCTTGCGGTCGTCGGTGGTTTCCTTCGCCAGTTTCGCAATGGCGTTGTCGGGCGCGCTGATGGCGTCGCCGACGGTTGCGCCGGAGATGAGCGCCATCACCGGGCCGAGCTGCACGTCGCTGGTGCGCTCGCATTCGCAGGCGGATTCGCGCGGCGGCTTGCCCATGGTGGCGAAGAAGCCGTCTGGCAGCTTGAAACCGGTGTCGGCGAGCTGGGAGGCGCGCGTGCCGGCGGGGACGCCGGGGATGTTCGACTTCGCGCCGGTCACCTTGTAAATGGTGTCGTAGAGCACCTCTGCGGGCAGACGGCGCGCGGTGGCGTGGGAGAAGTTGATCTTGTCATCGACGTTCCACTGGTGCGAGGCGACCGAAAGCTGGTAGGTGTGGGACTTGGTGATGAGCTTCATCAGGTGGCGCGTGTTGAACCCGCTCCTGATGAACTCCTGTGTCAGGTAGTCCAGCAGCTCGGGGTTGCTCGGCGGGTTGCCGGCGCGGATGTCGTCCAGCGGCTCGATGATGCCGACGCCCGTGAGGTAGCCCCAGATGCGGTTGGCAAAGCTGGTGGCGAAATAGCGGTTGTCCTTGGCCGTGATCCACATGGCGAGCTGCTCACGACGGGAGAGAGGCTTGGCGGTTTTCGCTCCGGCCCCGTTGACGTTCTCATTGCCCGTGGCGGGGTAGGGGAACTGCGGCGGCGTCTCCTTACCGGTGCGGTCATGTATCACCTCGCCAGTGCCCAGTTCTTCGATGATTTCGTAGAGCGGCTTGCCGCCTTCGACGGCGGTGCCGCCCAGCAGCTGATCCCCGCCGGCTGGGTCCTTCTTCAGCCCGACGCGGGCGAACCACGCGGCCGTCTGGTAATACTGGTCCTGCGTCCAGCGCTCGAACGGGTGATCGTGGCACTTGTTGCAGTTGAACCGCACGGCGAGGAACAGGTGCGTGGTGTTCTCCATCGTGTCGTCCGGTTTGCGGAGGATTTTGTAGTAGCTGGCGGGCGGGTTGGCCTTGTTCGAGCCGCTGGCGGTGATGATCTTGCGGGCGAACTCGTCGTGCGGCGTGTTCTTCGCAATCTCGTTGCGAATCCACTCGCGGAACGCCTTCGCACCCTCGGCTCCGAGGAACTTGCCGTTGACCTGGAGCAGGTCGGCCCACTTGTTGGACCAGTGGTCCACGTAGTCGTCGCTGCCCACCAGCTTGTCCACGAGGGCGTCGCGTTTCTCGCGGGTCGGCCGGGTGTCCGCAAGGAACGCCTTCACCTCGTCCGACGTCGGCGGCACGCCGGTGAGGTCGAGATAGACGCGGCGGATAAACTCGTCATCCGTGCACAGGCCGCTGGGAAGAATCTTCATCCGCTGCCATTTGGAGGCGGTGAACTCGTCGATTTTGTTCCACTTCTCGGGATCGACCCACACCAGCCCGGTGCGGTCGCCCATGACGGTCATGGTCGTCACGGCGTAAGCACCTTCGAAGCGCGCCAGCAGCGGAGCTTCGCCGCGGCGCAGGGTTGACACCACGTTCGCGCTGTCGGTCTTCGCCACGTCCTGATTGCCTGTTTCAACGAACGCGAGTGCCGTCACATCGCGCTTGGAACCGTCGGCATAGGTGGCGATCACTCGCATCTGCTGGCGAGCGCCGATGCGCTGCACGACGGGATTTTGCGGAGACAGCTCGATCCTGGCCACGCGCGCCGACTGCGAGTTCAGCTTCGCGCCAGCGCCGATCCACTCGCGGACGATGCGGTAGTTGAGGTCGCCGGGGAGGAAGACCTGCTGGCCCTGATGCGGGACGGCGGCGGTGGCCTTGAGCAGCATGAGTGAATCATCCGGGGATGCGACGTTCGCGCGGCGGCTGGCCAGTTCGTCGGTGAATGCGCGCACGTCAAACTCGGCGTCGTATCCGCGCAGGGAGAGCTTGAAGCCGTTCTTGCCCGCCTTCGCACCGTGGCAGGTGCCCTGGTTGCAGCCGGCCTTGGTGAGCACCGGATTCACGTCGCGGATGAAGTCGGTGTCGAGATACTTGCCGATGCCCGTGACATTGACCGGAATGGAAAGTGACTTGCCGGCAAAGGACGCCTTGACGGCGGTGGTCCCGGCGGCCTTCGGCAGCACGATGCCGCCTGCGGATACGCTGGCGGCGCTCTTGCGGAAGCCGCTGAGTTCGAGCCTGGCCAGGCGTGTTACATCGAGGGCCTCCCCGTTGGCGAGGCGGGCGGTGACGATGATCTGGGCGCTGTCGGTCCACTTGCGCAGCGTGACTTCCTTCGGCTCGGCTTCGAGCGAGACGACCCTGGCGTCCTTCGGCAAGGACTCGGGCTCGCCGTCGGTCTTGGGCGCGGGCGCAGACGGAGTTTCAAATTTCTTGGCCGCGAGCGCCTTGCTGCTGGCGGTGACATTGACGCTGGGGAAGGCCCTGAGTTCCGAGCCGTTCTCGGCATTGAGGAGGCGGATGATGCCGTCCGAGCCGGCGGCAGCCACGGTCCTGTTGTCCGGGGCAATGGAGACGGCGAAGACGGCGGCATGCGGGAGGGCAATTTTGAAGAGCTGCCTGGAACCCCCGGCCTTGTATTTCTGAATGATCTGGTTGTCCTGCGGGGTGCGGCTGGTGGGAATCTTCCTCATGACATCGGTCATTTCCTTCGGAATCGCATTGGTGCCAAAGGTGAAGGTGGCGGCGAGCACCTCGCCCTTGCCGTCGAGCGCGCTGGCGGCGGCGAGCAGCGTGCCGTCGGCGCTGAAGGTCACGCTCGTGACGCGGCCCAGCATCGGGGCGAGCGTGAAGACGCCGTTGTTGTCGTCGCCAATCTGGCGCACGGCGGTGCGGAAGATTTGATAGACCTTCGGCAGGCCGTCCGAGCCTCCGACGATGATTTCCTCGCGATGCGGATGGCGGGCGACGCTGGCGATGCCGCCCCTGAGCGCGTTGGGCGTGATGCTGGTGATGTTGTCGATGAACCGCTGCGTGGCCAGCTCGGTGAGCTTGGCCGTCATGTCGCGGGAGACGGAGATGACGTGATCGCCATGCAGCGACCAGGCGGTGCCGCGCGCCCAGTCCGTGTGGGTGTTCATGAAGAGCGTCTGCTTGCCGGAGCCGGCCTCGATGACGCGCACTGAATTGTCGCCGCACCCGAAGGCGATGAGCTTGCCGTCCGGCGACCAGCTTGCGCCGTAGAGCGTGTCGTAGGTCGTGGAGTGTGAGAGGGTGAGCTTCCGTTTTTCCACATCCCAGATCTGGATTTCTCCCATGCGCCCGGGGAGGCCGCCCGCGACGACGAGGCGCTGTCCATCCGGCGAGAATTTCACGGACTCGATGCGTTCGCTCAGACCGACAAGCCGCGCGGCCAGGCCTGAACCGTCAGCCTTGTGGAGCAGGACTTCGTGGAAACCGGCCACCGCGAGCAGCTTTCCGTCCGGCGAGTAATCGAGCGAGGTGATGACCGGCGGCAGCGAATAGACCGGCGGATGGTTCATGTCGTAGCGCTCGCGGGCGTTGGCCGGCGTGTCGTCCACCGCGCCCTGGGCGATCCAGATGCTGATCAGCTCGATCTCCGATTCATGCAGCGGCTTCCGGCCCTCGGGCATCTCGGCCTTGCCATCCTTGGGCGTGATGAGCTTTACCAGATTGGACTTCTCCGGCGACTTCGGGACGACTGCCAGGGTCTTGCTCTCGCCGGCGGCGAGCATCAGCTTGAAATCGGTCATCACATAGCCGCCCTTGGACTTCGCGGGCTGGTGGCAGCCCTGGCAGTTCGCCTGCAAGATGGGCCGGACATCCTTGTAATAGCTGATCTTTTTCGACGGCGTGGATTTCTTATCCGCCGCGGGAGCAGCGAGGCCGGTGGCGGCGAAGACAATCCCGCAAAATCCAGCCAGCAATTGTTTGCAGTTCATAGTTTGAATTCCACAAGCGCGCCGATGTGCCAACCAGCTTGCAACACACGGCGAGAGTAACTCAAACCGACGTCTCGCGCGGGGTGAAATTCACAGGCTTCGAGACCCCGGTCTCCGACCCGGCGAGGAAGACCAGCCCTCGATACAACGCCCCCGCAGGACATCGGCTGCAAGTCGCCCTACAGCAAGCAGGTCTGTGCTTCCAGCCTGACTGCTGACTATCTCCTGCAAACCGCTCAAGCGGGATGTGTTGAATGGAAGGACAGGCGGGGCGCGCTGTCCTACGGTGACAAAACAGCCCGCGTTCCTTTCGGATCGCGGGCTGTTGGAAGCTGACTAACGGGCCGGCTCAGGCGGCTTTGCGGGCCCTGAGCACGTCGGTCTTGCCGGGGATGGCGAGCTGATACATCCCGTCTGCGCCGGGCACGCTGGGCGGGGCGAGTCTGATGGCCTCGGCCCACGGCACCTTGTCGATGCCCTTGACCATCGTGTCGCTGACCTCGGACTTCATTGCGTCCTCCCAGGTGATTTCCTTGCCGGAGTAGGTTGCCATGCGTCCCAGCACGGAGGTCATGGAGCTGTTCGCACCGTATTCCGCCTCGTTGTAGGGCTTGTCGTTGCGGATGGCGTCGAAGAGGTCGTCGTGTTCCTGCTGATAAGGATCCTTGGCAGCGCCCTGGAAGCGCCACTGGTTCTGGCCGGTGATGGTGTAGCGGGCGAGGTTTGCCACGCCCTTGGTGCCGATGGCGTGCTCGGAGACGTCGTTCCAGCAGCCGAGCTGGTGGCGGCACTGGCTGAAGCAGACCGAGCCGTCTTCGTAGGTGAACTCGACGACGTGATGGTCGAAGATTTCGCCGTAATCCGGACCCTTGCGGGTTTCACAACCGCCGTTGCCGCGCGCCTTGACGGGGTGGCCCTTCTTGACCCAGTTGATCACGTCGAGGTTGTGGATGTGCTGCTCGCAGATGTGGTCGCCGCAGAGCCAGACGAAGTAATACCAGTTGCGCATCTGGTATTCGAGCTCGGTGAGCTTGCCATGCTTGGCTTCGAGGTCGGCGCGCTTGTGGACCCACGGGGTGTTGCCGTTCCAGTAGGCGCGCATGGCCATGATGTCGCCCATCTGGCCGTCGTGGATGCGCTTGATGGTCTCGATGTAGCCGGCCTGGTGATGGCGCTGGAGGCCGACGCCGACCTTGAGGTTCTTCTTCTTCGCCTC
>JBAYGL010000345.1:0-6119 GCA_041666725.1 Limisphaerales bacterium | reverse complement strand
GATGGAGCTGAACCCGCAGGCCACCGCCGCGATGCTTGGCTCGCCCGCAGGCAGGGCGCTCCCCCTCGAAAGCCGCCTGCTCGCGACGCTCGCGCTGGAAGCCAGGTCCGCCGCCCGGGGCCTCGCCCAGTTGATGCCGGAGCTGAAGCGCCCGCTCGGCGACGAGGAAATCCGCATTCTCACCGCGCAGCTTGGCGAACCCGCCGTCACCGACGCGCTCACATCGGCGCTGGCCAACCCCGCCTCGCGCACGTCCGCCGTCAACGCCCTGCTCAAGCTGCGCACGAGCCTCGACCCCGCCAAGCTCGTGCCCCTGCTTGCCGCCCCCGCCCGCGCATTGCTCGCCTCCACCAGCCAGCCCGATCTCGCGCTCGGCGCGCAGCTCGCCAGCGAGTTTCAGCTCACGGCGCTGGAACCGGACCTGGCGAAGGTGCTGGAAGGCGGCCTGGCCTGGACCCCGCGCGACGGCAGGAACCCAAAGGCCGTCCTTCAGCCGCAATCACTCGCCGCGTTGCGTGCCCTCGCCACGCTGCGTTCCGGACACGCCGACCTGTTCGCCAAACTTGCCGGCGGCGGTGATCCAGTCGTCCGCGAAGCCGCGCTGGCCGCGCTGGCCGCCTCAAAAAATGCCGAAGCTCCAGCCAGGCTGCTCGGCCTGTGGCCGTCGTTGAACCACGCCGAACGCAGCCTGGGCGCCGAGCGCCTCGCCGCCACCAAGCCCGGCGCACAGGCGTTGCTCGCGTCGCTGCGCAGCGGCGCCATCCCGCGCGACGAGGCCGGTTTTGCGGCGCTGGAGAACATGCACACCCTGCTGCCTGGCGACCCGCAGATGGAGGAATTGTGGCGTGAGATCGCCGGAAAGTTCCGCCGCGTGCTGCACCTGTCCGGCGGCAACGACGACTACCTCGCCACCCGGCTCACGCTGGCCGGACCGTTCACGGTCGAGGCATGGGTGAAGCTCGCGCCCAACATCAGCAACCACGACGGCATCCTCGGCGCGCCCGGCCAGCTCGACATGAACTTCTTCGCCAGCCAGTTCCGCGTGTGGATCGCCGGCCAGCACGACATCGTCGTCGCAAAGAAGAAAACTTCGCCGGAGGCGTGGACCCACTACGCGGTGACCCGCGATGCCCAGGGCCTTTTCCGCATCTTCATCAACGGGGAACTCGACGCCACCGGCACGGCGCGCAACACCAACGTCTTCACCGGCCTCGACGTGGGCCGGACAACTCCGGCCGCCGGCGGCACGGACGGCTGGCTGGCCGAGTTCCGCGTCTGGAACACGGCGCGCACGGCGGAGGAAATCCGGGACAACTTCGACCGGAGCTTCGCCGACTCCGTGGAGCGCCGGCCTCCGGCCCGGCCTGAAGTGAACGCCACGCGAAACGCCGGGTCGGAGACCGGCGCTCCGCCAATCGGCCTTGTCACGCTTTTCTCCGGCACGAACTGGGGCAGGCTCAACGGCCAGGCGCGCGTCGAGGCATCCACCGATTCCCCTGCCCTCCTCACCGCCGGCGAGGCCCAGGCTCAGTCCGCAAAATTCGCGCAGTTTCGCACCCTGGCCGGCCGCCCCGGCGACGCCGCCCGCGGCAGGGAACTGTTCACAACCATCTGCCTCGCGTGCCATCAGGTTGCCAGCAAGGGCGGGCAGGTTGCGCCGCCGCTCGACGGCGTGAGCCACAGCGGCGTGGAGGCGCTGCTGCGCAACATCCTCACGCCCAGCGCGGCGATGGAGGGCGGCTACCGGAAGTTTCGCGTGGAAACGAGGGATGATGAAATCCAGGAGGGCCTGCTGGTTTCCGAGGACCCCACCGCCATCGTCCTGCGCCAGCCGAACCTCCCGGACATGCGCATCCCGCGCGCGAACGTCCGCCGGGCCGGGTTCACGAACATTTCCATGATGCCCGAAGGTTTGCTGGAAGCCATGAAGCCCGGGCAGGTGAGCGACCTGTTCGCGTTTCTCAGCACGCTCAAGTGAGAGCTGTCTGAGCGCGGACGAAATCGGGGCTTCACACGCCTCGATTTGGACGTAGGATTTTTGCCATGCAAAATCCCGTTGATAACGTCACCACCTCCCGTCGCAAATTCCTCGCCGCCAGTTCCGCCGTCGGCGCGGCCCTCGCCTTCCCCGCCATCAGCCACGCCGCGAACCGCGGTGACAAGCTCCGCATCGGCCTCATCGGCTGCGGCGGACGGGGCACGGGCGCGGCGGCGCAGGCGCTCACGGCGGACAGCAACGTCGAGCTTTACGCGATGGGCGACGTGTTCCGGACGCAGATCGACAACAGCCAGATGGCGATCACCAAACAGTTCGAAAAGGACCCGACGCGGATAAACGTCGCGGAGTCGCGCAAGTTCGTCGGGCTCGACGCCTACCAGCAGGTCATCCAGAGCGGCGTGGACGTGGTGGTGCTCACGACGCCCGGCGGCTTCCGCCCGTTCCACCTGCGGGCCGCCGTTGACGCCGGCAAGCACGTCTTCTGCGAGAAGCCGATGGGCGTGGACCCGGCGGGCATCCGCTCCGTGCTGGAGTCCACCCGCCTGGCGAAGGAGAAGAACCTCGCCATCCGCGCGGGATTCAACATGCGCTTCGAAGCACCCTATCGCGCGGCGATGCAGCGCGTGCAGGACGGCGCGATTGGCGACATCGTGGCGATCTACTCCACGCGCATGAGCAACCGCCTCGCGCGCTTCGACGGCGTGCGCAAGCCGGGGCAGACCGATCTCGAATGGCAGCTCCGCAACTGGCACCACTTCGTCTGGCTCTCCGGCGACTTCATCCTCGAAGTGACGGCGCACAGCATCGACAAGATTGCCTGGGCGATGCGTGACGTGCCGCCCGCGAAATGCCAGGGCAGCGGCGCGCGGCATCAGGGCACCATCGGCGACGCGTGGGACCAGTGGGACGTGACCTACGAATGGGACAACGGCGTGACGGCGTTCCTCAAGACGCGCTATCAAAACGGCTGCCACAGCGAGCACCGCGACATCATCATGGGCACCAAGGGCAGGTGCGAACTCGGCTGGGGCGCGGCGAAAATCACCGGGGAAACGAACTGGCGCTACACGGGCGAAAAATCCATCTCGCACCAGGTCGAGCACGATGAACTCTTCGCCGACCTCCGCGCCGGCAGGACTCCCAACGACGGCCAGCGCATGGCGCAGAGCACGATGATGGGCGTCATGGGCCGCATGAGCGCCTACACCGGCAAGGAAGTGACGTGGGACTTCGCGATGAAATCCAAGCTCGCCACGATGCCGGAGAAGTTGACCTGGGACATGAAGCTGCCCGAGCCAAAACTCGCCGAGCCGGGCAGGACACCGTTGATTTGAACCCTGACCGATCGCACTTCCAGCGCATGAAAACTCACTCCGCATTCCGCCTGCAGTTGCTCCTGTCCGGGCTGTGCTTCGGCTGGGGCTTCGCCCTGACAGCCCAGGCTGCCACGCCCGCCACCGCTGTTCCGATCCGCGAGGGGTTGCGTCTCACGCTGCCGCCCACGATCTATGCCGTGCCCGGCGTTCCGATGAACCTGCATTTCGCCAACGTGGTGCTCGCGACACCGGACGAAGCGCCCGCATTCAACATCGAATGTGGCATCGGCAAAACGCTCGCCAAGCACTGGACTCTCACCGCCACTCCGGCGCAGGCGGGACGTCACCCGCTGTCGCTGCAAGTCTCCTGCCCGCCGAGTCACGCCCAGGAGAAAGCACAGACCGTGGTGCAGGTGGTTCCTCACGACGCCGGAAAGAATCAGGACATCGCCCTGCTGATGGTCGGCGACAGCCTCACGCACGCGTCGCTCTACCCGAACGAGGTTGCCCGCCTGCTCGCCCTGCCTGGCAATCCAAAGTGGCGGATGCTCGGCACGCACCACCCGGCCAGCGCGGTGAAAAGCGTCGCCCACGAAGGCTACGGCGGCTGGACCTGGGTCCGGTTCAACACCCTGTTCAACCGCGAGCGGCCCATGCCCGGCTATACCAACAGCAGCCCGTTCGTCGCCGCCACCGGTCCGCAGCAGCAGCCGCAGATCGACGTCACCCACTACATCACGGAGCACTGCGGCGGCCACGCGCCGGATTTCGTCACGTTCCTGCTGGGCATCAACGACTGCTTCCGCCTCAAGGCCGACAACCCGGCCGCACTGGACGCAGGCATCACCGAGATGCTGCAACAGGCCGATCTGCTGCTCGCAGCGTTCCACAAGGCCGCGCCGAAGGCCGAGCTGGGCGTCGGCCTCACGACTCCGGGGAACATCCGCGACGGCGCATTCGTGGCGAACTACAAGCAGCAGTATTCGCGCGCCAACTGGCGGGCCGTGCAGCACCGGCTCGTCGAACGGCAGCTCGCGCACTTCCGAGGGCGCGAGGCCGAGGGAATCTTCATCGTTCCCACCGAGCTGAACCTCGACATCCTCGCCGGGTATCCCGACAACAACGCGGTCCACCCCAACGCCGCCGGCTACCAGCAGATTGGCGCGAGCTTTTACTCGTGGCTCAAGTGGCGCCTCGCGGAACACGACCGGCTGGCGGCGGCGAAGTAGCCGTTTCTCCATCGTTCAGCCATGCGCCCCCTGTCTCTCCTCCTGCTGCCGCTGCTGCTGGCCGCCTCGCTCCTCCGCGCCGCCGAGCGGCCCAACATCATGCTGGTCCTGGCCGACGACCTCGGCTACGGCGACCTTGCGTGCTTCGGCGCGAAGGATGTGCGCACGCCCAACCTCGACAAGTTTGCCAGCGAAGGGCTCCGGCTGACGGACTGCTACGCCGCCCATGGCAACTGCTCGCCCTCGCGCGCGGCCCTGATGACCGGCCGCACTCCCACGCGCATCGGCGTGCGCAACTGGATCGCCGAGGAATCCCCCGTGCATCTGCGCCGCAGTGAAATCACCATCGCCACGCTGCTGCGCCGCGCCGGCTACGCCACCTGCCACGCCGGCAAATGGCATCTGAACGGCGGGTTGAACCTGCCCGACCAGCCGCAGCCGGGCGACCACGGGTTTGACCACTGGTTCTCCGCGCAGAACAACGCGCTGCCCAACCATCACAATCCAAACAATTTTGTCCGCAACGGTCGGCCCGTCGGCAAGCTGGAGGGCTACTCCAGTCAACTCGTCGCCGACGAGGCCATCCGCTGGCTCGGTGGCGGGCGCGACGCAACGAAGCCGTTTTTCCTCTACGTCTGCTTCCACGAACCGCACGAGCCGATCGCCACCGACCCAAAATACGCCGCGCTCTACCCCTCCGCCGACCCGTCCTACAGCGCGCACCACGGCAACATCACGCAGATGGACGCCGCCTTCGGCCGCCTCATGGGCGCGCTCGACCAGCGGGGGCTGCGGGAAAACACGCTCGTTTTCTTCACCAGCGACAACGGCCCCGCCATCACCGTCCAGCACCCGCACGGCTCGGCCGGACCGCTGCGTGACAAGAAGGGTTCGCTCTACGAAGGCGGCATCCGCGTGCCCGGCATCGTGCGCTGGCCGGTCCGCACAAAGCCGGGCTCCGTGAGCGATCAGGCCGTGTGCGGCGTGGACTTCCTCCCGACCGCGTGTGCCGCCGCCGGCATCGAGCCGCCGCGCGACCGCGTGCTGGACGGCGCGAGCTTCCTGCCGCTGCTCGATGGCAAACCCATCGCCCGCACCTCGCCGCTCTACTGGCACTTCAACCTGGCGGCTGGTGCGCCAAAAGTCGCCATGCGCTCGGGCGACTGGAAGATCCTGGCCACGCTCGACAAGAACCCGCCCGCCCGCAGCAACGACCTGACCGAGGAAGGCGAACGCAACTTCAAGGAAGCCGAGCTCGCGACCTTTTCCCTCTACAACCTCCGCACCGACGTCGGCGAGACGACAGATCTCGCCGCGAGCGAACCCGCCAGGCTCGCCGGGCTCCGGGCTCAATTGCAGAAGAAGTATCGCGAGGTTCGCGCCGAGTCGCCCACCTGGCCCGCATGGAAATTCACCGGCAGCGAGGGCAGGAAAATCGAGTGGCCCGACTACGCAAAGGGCAGGCAGCCGGCGAAAAAGAAATAGCCCTCCGGTGCGCGCGGCGCTTCAAGGAGCGGGTAGACCACCACCGACTTTCCCCCACGCCCCCGGACACAATCCTCCGCCAGCCAGACG
>JBAYGL010000344.1:0-6124 GCA_041666725.1 Limisphaerales bacterium | reverse complement strand
GGCGCGGCGTTCACGCCGCAGAAGGCTGCGAATGAACGAAACGCCCCGGCAAATACGAGCGGTTTCTGCGCCACCCACCCTGCTGCGGCTTGAAAGCCGCGCTCCTTCGGGGGGCAGTGTCAAGATGCGCCCGGCGTCTACAGCGCGTCCTCGATCTGCTTGTTGCGCTGGTTCACGACATTGCCGATGGCGGCCTTGAAGCTGTTGATCGTCGTGATGTCGGCGGGATTGGCGGGACGCGGCTGCGTGGGCACCCCGCCGCTCGGACAGCTCACGGTCTGCCCCGCGCCCACCTCGATGGTGGGACCGCCCTTTGTGGCGGTCACCTCAACCCTGCCGGTGGCGACGGTGACGGAAGTCCGCTTGGCGGTGTCGGAATCCACCATGAAATCGGTGCCGACGATGCCGGTGTTCGCGGCGGGCGTGCGGATCTGGAACTTCGTCCTCTCCGTGTGACGCACCGAGCCGATGACGCGGCCCAGTTCCAGTTCAACCGTCGCCGTCTCACCAACGGCGAGAATGCGGACGATGCTCATCGGGCGGATGGTGACATAGCCCCTGGCCCCAAGGTCGAGCGTGGCGGAGGAGTCGTCCTTGGTGGTGATCTCCGCGCCGACGGGCAGACCGATGCGGCGCCTTTTGATTTCCTCCAGCTTTTCCCCTGCGGCGAGCCGGTAGGAGACGGTGCCCTTCATGTCGAGGACGCGCGCCATCTGCGGGCCGAAGTTGGTGAAGCAGAAGTCCGCGGCAAAAATCACGATGGCGCAAACCGCAAGCGACGTGACCCAGGACGAAACGGTCGCCGCGTAGCCGCACTTCATCAGCACCTTCGTGATCGGCGCGGCGACGACGAGCAGCAACACCGCCAGCACGCTGCCAACGAAGGCGGGGTATGGCACGTCCTTGGGCACCTGCGGCTGGAGAAACATGTCGGCCGCCGCAAGGCCCGCGACCATCGCGCCGACGCCCAGGACGAACGACAGGACGGCCGCCGGCACCGACCAGTTGGACGCCGCCAGGCTTTCGGCCGCCTTGCGCAACACGATGATGCCAAGCACAAGGCTGAGTCCGGCCGCGACCATGAGATGGGTTTCCGTCACCGGATTGAGCAGGAGCCACTCGGCGGTTTCGTGGAGTTTGATGATGAAGGGATCGTTCATAAGTTGGGTGGCGCCGGGGGCAGGTTGGAGTTGTGAGGCCGATCCTGCGAGCGGGAAATGTCAGAGGGCCTGATCTGGAAGCGCGTCTCGCCTGCTCTGGAGAAACTGCGCGTCTCGTTCACGGCGAACTGCTCCGTGTCACCGGGTTCGCGCCACGGGACTTCATGGCACTGCACCGGTTCGTCGAAACCCTTGAGGCGCGCCGGAGCCTGCGCCACGCAGGTCGCGGCCAGCGCGGGATCGAGCCGTTGCAACGCACGGAACGTCTCCTCGCCGATGAGAATCCGCCCCTGTCCGGACGCGCTCTCCAGACGGCTGGCCAGGTTCACCTCGCGGCCGAACACCGTGTAGTTCAGCACGTGATCCTCGCTGCCCATCAGGCCGGCGATCACGCTGCCGGTGTTGATCCCGGTGCCAAGCGAGAGCAGCGGCAGCGGCGGCAGCGGCGGCAGGCCGTCCGCCAGACGGTTGACGTTGCCGGCCTCGCGGCGGCGGTTCTCTTCGTCGCGTTCACGGTTGAGGGTGTGAACGGCGCGCTGCGCCGCCAGGGCGGTGCGAACGGCGTCGAGCGCGTGCGTGTCGCTGGCCACGGGCGCGCCCCAGAAGGCCATCACGCAGTCTCCGATGTATTTGTCGAGCGTGCCGCGCTGCTGCTTCACCAGGTCGGAAACGGTCTTGAGATAGAGGTTCACCGTGTTGAGCAGCCCGGCGGCCTGCTCGTCGAGACAGGCCCGGGTGGCGGCGGGATCGAGCTTGAGCAGCCGCGCATGGGCGAGCGCCTCCTCATGGCGCAGGTTGGAAATCTCCGTGAAGCCCCGGATGTCCGCAAAGAAGACGGTGACCTCGCGGTGTTCGCCGCCGAGGCGGAGTTCCGTCAGACGGAGCAGCTCGGCGGCCACCTCGGGGGCAACGACCTTCGCAAAGACCGCGTGCAGCCGCGCCCGCTCGCGACTCTCGAAAAACGCCCGCCACGAGACGACGGCGACATGCGCGGCGAGTGCGGTGAGCAACGGCATCGCGACCGGCAGCCACAGCCGCTGACGCGAATAGCACACGGCGCACACCGCAAAGTAGGCCGCCGCGCAAACCGCGAGCAACGCCGTGCTGCGCCGCACTTCCAGCCGCAGCGCCGCCGCTCCCGCTGCGATGCCAAGCAACGCCACGAGCAGCAGGTCCGTGCCACTGCCGGACCGGCGGACGAAGCGCCCGCCGAGCAGGCTGTTCAGCACGTTCCAATGGCTGCTGACAAGGAACGAGTCCTTCTCCAGCGGCGTCGAGCCGTGGTCCGCAATGTTGCTCCCGCTGCCAACCGAGCCGATTACGACGAGCTTGTCCTTGAATCTGGCCGGCGTGGCCCGGCGCGTGCCGGACCGGGAATCCGGGACTTCGATCTTGAGCAGTTCGTGAATGCTCTGCTGGGTGACGCGGAAGTCGTTTTTCGCAAGCGACCAGTCGATCGGAAAACGCCCGCGCTCGTCTACCGGGATGACGCGCTCAACGCCCGGCCCGCGCAGCACGATGCGGTCGGGGTGAATTTCCGCGCGCCCCAAATCCAGCCCCAGCGCCCGCGCGCCCAGCACCAGCGCAAGGTGCCAGACACGGCCAAACTGTGGATCATCGCGATACGCAAAGGTCTGGCGCATCACGCCGTCAGCGTCGCGGTCGGAGGTGATATGGCCCAGCGCGGCGGCATTGGTGGCAAAGAGTGCGGCGGGCGGCAGCGCGAGCCAGTCGCCGCGCCCGGCGCCTTCGCCCATCGTGGCGAGCACGACGTTTCCGCTGGCGCGAAGCTGCTCTGCAAACGCGCGGTCAGATTCGGGGTTTTCCTTGTGCAGCTCGAAGAAGCGGATGTCGAACGCGACGCCCGCCGCGTCCTGGGCCTGAAGTTCGCGCAGCGCCTCCGCGTAAACGCCGCGCGGCCACGGCCAGCGGTATCCACGCCGCTCGTTCAGCAACGCAAGGCTGTCATCGTCGAGGTAAACGAGGGCCAGGCGCGAATCGGCGGGGGCCGAGGGATTGGCGGCAAGTTGCACACGCCAGTCGTAGGTCATCCACTCAAGGCGCTGGAGAAAACCCAGCCGCTCCGGAGCACGACAGGCGAGGGTCAAGCCCAGCGCCATCAGCACCACGGCGGCGACCAAAGTCACGGGTTTCTTCAGCCCGGCAGGCATGTGCGGTTTGCGAAGCAGGTTGGTTGCCACGGTTTCGGAATGCCAGACCCCGCCCCGTGCTTTCAGAATTTGCTCTGATCCGGGGCCCGCGATCCGATGCGGGAGACTGGCTGGTTTCCAAGGCGACGCCAAGCGGCGTCCTTTTCACGCGTGACGCGCGTGCGCCGCACATATGCCGGCACTCGGAGCGTTTGCCTAACCGCCGGGAGAGGCGTTCAACGCGCCGCTCTCAGGCCAGCCCGGTCAGTTCGCCGGTGCTGTCGCCGAGCTGGTGAGTCTTGATGTCCATGCGGTTGAGCATCGAGAGCCAGAGGTTGTTCAACGGCGTTTCCTTGGGATGGACGGTGTGATGGCCCGGCTTGAGCGTGCCGCAGCCGCGCCCCGCCAGCAGCAGCGGGAGGTCGTGGTGGCTGTGCGCGTTGCCATCGGAGTTGCCGCTGCCGTAGGCGAGCATGCAGTGGTCGAGCAGCGTGCCGTCGCCTTCCTTCACGGACTTGAGCTTGCCCAGCAGGTAGGCGAGCTGGGTGGTGTGGAATCGGTTGATCTGCGCGATCTTCGCCTTCTTCTCCTCGCTGTTGCCGTGGTGCGAGAGTTCGTGATGGCCTTCGCGGATGCCGATGAAGGGATACGGCTTGTTGCTGCCCTCGTTCGCGATGACGAAGGTGCAGACGCGCGTGGTGTCGGTCTGGAACGCGAGCACCATGAGGTCGCACATGAGCCTGATGTGCTCCTCGTAGGTCTTGGGGATGCCGGTGGGCAGGGCGAAGTTCTCCGGGGCCTTCGGGTCGGAAAACTTCGAGGCGCGCTCGATGCGCTGCTCGATGTCGCGCACGGCGGAGAAATACTCGTCCAGCTTGCGCTGGTCGTTGCGGCCCAGCTTGCGGTTGAGGTCGCTGAAGTCCGCCTTCACCAGATCGAGCACGCTCTTGCGCTGCGCGTCGCGTTTGGCGCGCTCGGCGGAAGAACCCGCGCCGAAGAGGCGGTCGAAGACGAGCTTGGGATTCACTTCCTTGGGCTGCGGCTGCGTGGCCGAGCGCCAGGACATCGTGGAAGAATAGACGCAGGAGTAACCCGAGTCGCAGTTGCCCGCCATCGAGCCGGCCTCGGTGCCAATCTCGAGCGAGGCGAGGCGGGTCTGGTCTCCGAGGCGCGAAGCCGCCACCTGATCCACGGAAACGCCGGCGCGGATGTCCGTGCCGTCGGTCTTGCGCGGCTGGCAGCCGGTGAGGAATGCGGACAACGCCCGGGCATGGTCACCGCCGCCGTCGCCGTTGGAACGGGCCTTGTCGGCCGTGAGGCCGGTGAGGATGGAGAAATCACTGCGATACTGCGCAACCGGCTGAAGGATGGCCGGCAGTTCCGTCGACAGCTTTCCCTCGGCCTTCGGCGTCCAGTCCACCATGTTCTTGCCGTTGGGGACGTAGAGGAATGCCATGCGGTTGGGCGCGGCCTTGCTGGCGGGCGTGTTGCCGGCGGCCCAGCTGGTCATCGGCCCCATTGCTTCGAGCCAGGGGAGCGCGAGAGTCGCGCCCAGACCTTTGAGCGCAACGCGGCGGGAGAGGATCGCAGATTTCATCGTGGTTAAATTGTCGCCAGCTTGGACGGCGCGACAAGCGAATCCTTCAGCTTGAGTGGGTTGCGCTGGAACTTTTTGGACTTCACATGACGGAAGGCGGCACGTCGACCCATTTTGAAGAACATTTTGATGGTTTATCGAGGCCGTTTCCTGTTCCAATCCCCGCCGCCTCGCTTGCGAATCGCCCATGAGTCCGGCGTTTCCCGGAAGACTGCGCCGCGCGCCGTCCCGAGCGGGGGTTTGCGATGCTAGAACTCGAAACCGAAACGACCACGGCCACCGGCACGGCAACGCGCCGCAGCCGCAGTGAGCCGCTGCTGTCCGGCGAACGCAGCCCCACCGTCGCGCAGGTGCTGGACGGCCTCGGCGACGCGTCGTTCCGGCGCGACCATGGCCTCCGTTACGCCTACGTGGCGGGCGCGATGGCCAACGGCATCGCCTCGGTGGAACTCGTCGAAGCAATGGCGCGCGGCGGAATGCTTGGTTTCTTCGGCGCAGCGGGGCTCGGACGTGAACGGGTTGAGGCGGCGCTCCACCGGCTTCAGACGGAAATCCCCGGGCTGCCGTATGGCGTGAATCTCATCCACAGCCCGAACGAATCGGAGTTGGAGGACGTGGTCGCCAAGCTGTTCATCCAGCGCGGACTGCGGCTCATCGAAGCCTCGGCTTACCTGCGGCTTACGCTGCCAGTGGTGCGTTTCCGCGTCGCGGGCATCCATCGCGATGCGGCCGGCCACATCGTCACCCCCAACCGCATCGTCGCGAAGGTGTCGCGAGTCGAGGTGGCCACGCATTTCTTTTCCCCGCCACCGGCCGAGTTTTTGAACGAGCTGGTTCGCACCGGCGAACTCACCGCCGAGCAGGCCGCGCTTGCGGCGCAAATTCCCGTCGCGCAGGACGTGACAGCGGAGGCGGATTCCGCCGGGCACACGGACAACCGCCCGCTCGTCACGCTGCTGCCCACGCTGCTCGCGTTGCGCGACCGCTTGCAGGCGAAGTTCGGTTACGCGCAGCCCTTGCGCGTCGGCGCGGCGGGCGGGCTTTCCACGCCGTCAGGGCTCGCAGCCGCCTTTGCGATGGGTGCGGCTTACGTCGTCACCGGCTCCGTCAATCAGGCCTGCGTCGAGTCCGGCTCCTGCGACGCCGTGCGCAAGATGCTCGCACAGGCCGAGCAGGCCGACACCGCGATGGCCCCCGCCGCCGACATGTTCGAGATG
>JBAYGL010000343.1:0-6124 GCA_041666725.1 Limisphaerales bacterium | reverse complement strand
TCCACGTCCACGTTGTCCACGCCCACGCCGGCGCGGCCCACGACGCGCAGTTTGGTGGCGGCTTCGAGGACTTTCCTGGACACCTTCGTCTCGGAGCGCACGACCATCGCCTCGACGTCGGCGACGACGGGCAGCAGCTCCGCTTCGGAGAGGCGCTTGTCGAGCACGGTGACCTGGAACTCGGGACGCTGCCGGAACAGCTCAATTCCCTTTGGTGAAATCGGGTCGCAAATCAGAACCTTCATATACAAGGGGGCGAAGTCTAGGAGAGGGGCCGGGGCCGGTCAAATGTTCATCCGGTTGAAACTTCGTGCCTGTATCCGACGGATGCCCCATGCTCGGGCGCATGAGCGTGCCGCGCCAGATTCGCAACGTCGCGCTGGTCGGCTTCATGGGCGTGGGCAAGTCGTCCGTGGGCCGGTTGGTCGCGACCGAGTTACAATTCGAGTTCGTGGACACGGACGAGGTCATCGAGAATCGGACGAACGTGAAGGTCGGCGAGATTTTCGCGCTGCACGGCGAGGCGGTCTTCCGCAAGTTCGAGCGCGAGCTGGTCGCCGAGATGGCCGACTGGACTGGCAGGGTGATCTCCACCGGCGGCGGACTGGTGGTGGATCCCGCCAATCTCGCGAGTCTCAAGTCGCATTCGCTGGTCGTCTGCCTGTGGGCCACGCCGGACACGATTTACCAGCGCACGAAGCACCAGACGCACCGGCCGCTGCTCCAGGCTCCCGATCCGCTGGCAAAAATCCGCGAACTGCTCGCCACCCGGGAGGCCGCCTACAAGCAGGCGGACGTGCTGGTGAACACCGAGCAGCGCTCCATCAAGGAAATCGCCGCGCATGTGCTGCACAATTTCCGGGCGGCCCAGCAGGACCCGCCACGGTTGTGAGGGAGGCCATCCGCCAGCGCGCCCGGGAGCTGGGCTTTGACGACTGCCGGTTCGCCACCGCCGCCGCGCCGGATCACCGGGAGAATTTCCAGCGCTGGCTCGCCGGCGGCCAGCATGGCGAGATGGGCTGGCTGGCCCGCAACGCTCACATGCGCGCAGACCCCGGGCAGGTGCTGGCACAAGCGAAGACCGTGATCTGTCTGTCGGTGGCGTATCCCGAAGTTTCGGGTTCCGGGGCCGCACAACCCGAAACTATAAACCCGAAACCCGCCACCGGTGTCGTCGCCCGGTATGCCCGTTTCGCGGATTATCACGACGTGCTGGCCGGGCCGCTCAAACAGCTGGCCGGGTTTGTGAGCCAGATGGGGCCGGCGGACACGCGTTCGCTCTGGTATGTGGACACCGGCCCGCTTCTTGAACGCGATTTTGCGCAGCGCGCCGGCCTGGGCTTTGCCGGCAAGCACACGAACCTGATCAGCCGCCGGATGGGCAACTGGTTTTTCCTCGCCGAGATCATCACAACGCTGGAGCTGAAGCCGGATGCACCGGAGAAAAACCACTGCGGCTCATGCACGCGCTGCATCACCGCCTGTCCGACGCAGGCCATCACCGCCCCCTTCCATCTGGATGCGCGCCGCTGCATTTCCTACCTGACCATCGAGCTGAAAGGCTCCATCCCCGTCGAGCTGCGCCCGGTCATCGGCCGCCGGATTTACGGCTGCGACGACTGCCTCGCCGCGTGTCCGTGGAACAGATTCGCGCAGGCCGGCCGTCTGATGCAGCCCCACGCCCGCGCGGATCTGGCACAGCCGGGGTTGCTCGAACTCCTTGCGCTGGACGATGCAGGTTTCAAGCGCCGTTTCGCCGGGACTCCGATGTTGCGCACCAAGCGCCGCGGTCTGTTGCGGAACGTCTGCGTGGCGTTGGGCAACGTGGGGGACATCGACGTGCTGCCGGCGCTGGAGAAGGCCGCCTCGGACCCGGAGCCGCTCATCGTCGAGCACGCGCGGTGGGCCATCGGACAGATCCAAGCGCGCCACGGTGAGGAGCCGAAGGGTTAGCCACAAAGAGGCACAGAGGGCGCAAAAAGGAAAACCGGGGATGGTTCGCGTCGCGGTCTCAACTGAAGGATCCAAGGCACCGGAAGTTTCTCCTTTGAGCCTTCTGTGCCTCTTTGTGGCAGCTTACCTCCGGACGAAGATGCGGTTGGCTTCTTCCAGCGTTTCCTTCGAGCCGATGTCATACCACATGCCGGGCACGGTCCAGGTGGAGACCGGCGTGCGCGGATAGAGCCACTGGATCAGGCGTCCGGGCTGGTCCGGGTTGTTTCCCTCGGCGAGGTATTGATCCACGAGCTTCAGCGTGGCGCGCGGGTAGTAGTAGAGCGCGATGCCGATGAGCGTGCTGGCGGGATGTTCGGGCTTCTCCTTGAAGTCGGCGATGACGCCGTCGCGGTTCACGGCCACCACGCCGTATTTTTTCGCGGCCTCCAGGCTTTCCACGTCATACACGCCGAGCACGGGCGTGTTCTTGGCGCGGCAGAACTCGCCGAAGGCGCCGAGCTTCTCGCTGAACAGGTTGTCGCCCGCGACCACGATGAGGTCGTCGTCCACGCGTTCCTGCTTCAGCACGAGGTTCAGGTCGCCGATGGCGCCGAGCTTGTTGGAATCGTCGGTCGAGCCGTCGTTGATGATTGTGAACGCGAAGGGGGCATGCTGGCCGTAGGCGTCGGCCCACTTCTGGAAGTGCCCGGCGAACTTCGCGTTCGTCACCACATACACGCGGTCGATGCCGGCGATGGGTGCGAGGTTGTCCATCACGTAGTCGATCATCGGCTTGCCGGCCACGGGGAGCAGGGGTTTTGGCTGCGTGAGCGTCAGCGGGTGGAGGCGCGTTGCGTAGCCGGCGGCGAGTATCAGGACTTTCATCGCGCAGCGTTGTAGGCGGAAGCGTGCGCCGTGTCAAAATGCAAGCGCGCCAATGCAAATGCGCTCCGGCAAAACCGTTGACGCGCCTTTTCCATTGCCGCCAGTATGCGCCCGGTGTTTCGGTCAGGGGAATCCAAAGCCCGCAATCCTGTCGAAACTCCACCTGAACGGCATTTGAACTGAAACTGGACCATGAAACTCGACGAACTCTACTCCTCGCTGACCATCAAGACCGGCGCGAAGCTCGCCCTCATCGTGCTCGACGGCCTTGGCGACATCGCCACCGCCGCGACGGGCAACATGACGCCGCTCGAAGCCGCCTCGACGCCCAACCTCGACGCGCTCGTGAAGTCCGGCTGCGCGCAGGGCCGCCTGATCCCCGTCGCGCCCGGCATCACGCCCGGCAGCGGCCCCGGCCACCTCGGGCTGTTCGGCTACGACCCGCTGGAGTTTGAAGTGGGCCGCGGCGTCATCGAGGCGCTGGGCCTCGGCATGGAGTTGAAGGCCGGTGACGTCGCGGCGCGCGCGAACTTCTGCACCCTCGACAAAAAGGGCGTCGTCACCGACCGCCGCGCGGGCCGCATCGCAACGGAGGTTTGTGAAGAGCTGTGCGCGCTGCTGGCGAAGAAGATCAAGAAGCTCGGCGACACGCAGGTCATCATCAAGGCCGGCAAGGAGCACCGCTTCGTCGTCATCTTTCGGGGCAAAGGGCTGGAAGGCCCGGTCAGCTCGACCGACCCGAATCGCGAAGGTTTGAAGCTCGTTGAAGCGAAGCCCGAGGACGCGAAGAACGCGAAGCAGAAGAAGACCGCCAAGCTCATCGCCGCGTTTTACAAAAAGGCGCTGCCCATCCTCGCCGGCCATCCGAAGGCCAACGGCTTCCTCATGCGCGGCATCGCGCACCAGCCGGAGATTCCCATCTTCGAGCAGCGTTACCAGCTCAAGCCCGCCGCGCTCGCGGTCTATCCGATGTATAAGGGCCTCGCGCAGCTCGTGGGCATGACGAAGATCGAGGGGCCGCAGACCATCGCCGAGCAGTGCCAGCGCTACGTGGCGGAATACGACAACTACGACTTCTTCTTCCTCCACTACAAATACACGGACAAATACGGCGAGGACGGCAACTTCGAGGCGAAGAAGAGGGCCATCGAGGACTTCGACGCCGCGCTGCCCATCCTGCTCGGCAAGAAGCCCGACGTGCTCGTCATCACCGGCGACCACTCGACGCCCTGCGCGATGAAGGGGCACTCCTGGCACCCGCAGCCCGTGTTGCTCCACAGCGCGTGCAGCGGCTCCGACAAGCTTGACCGCTTCACTGAGACCGGCGCGAACTCCGGCTCGCTCGGCGTCTTCGAGGCGAAATATCTCATCCGCCTCATGCAGGCGAACGCGAAGATGTTCGACAAGTTCGGGGCATGATCGCGCGGGCCTGACCCGCTTGAATTCCGCTCTTCGCCGGGCAGTCTGTAGGAGCATGTCCAGCACCGGCAAAGTGACGCGCAAATCCGTCGCGCGAGGCCTGTCCACGGCAGCCGTTCTGGCCGCAGTTTCGCTCACTGCGGCCACGAGGCCGCCGACCGGCCCGCTGACGTTTGAGAAAGACATCCGGCCCATCCTCAAGGCGAACTGTTTCCACTGTCACGGCGAGGAGGGCAAACTCAAGGGCGGCCTCGACGTGCGGCTCCGGCACCTGATCGCCAAGGGCGGCGAGCAGGGGCCGGCCATTGTCCCCGGCAAGCCGGAGAAGAGCCGTCTCTTTGCGTTCATCCGCGACGGCGAAATGCCCAAGTCGGAACGAAAGCTGTCCAAGGAGCAGGTGGAGCTGATCCGCCGGTGGATTGCCGGCGGTGCCAAGGTCGCGCGCGTGGAGCCGGCCACCCCCGGTGCGGCCGATGACTTCACGCCGGAGGAGCGCGCCCATTGGGCTTTCCAGCCGGTGAAGCGGCCCCCGGTTCCCCAAATCGGCAATCGGCAGTCGGCAATCACCAATCCCATCGACGCCTTCCTCCTCCAGAAGCTCGCCTCGCAGAAACTCACCTTCTCCGCGCCCGCCGACCGCGCGACGCTCATCCGCCGCGCGAGCTTTGACCTGCTGGGCCTGCCGCCGCCGCCCGACGAAGTGGACGCGTTCGTGAACGACAAGTCGTCCGACGCCTACGAGAAGCTCCTCGACCGCCTGCTGGCCTCGCCGCACTACGGCGAACGCTGGGGCCGGCACTGGCTGGACGTGGCGGGCTACGCGGACTCGGACGGTTATGTGGACACGGACGCCGTGCGCCAGTGGGCGTGGAAGTATCGCGACTACGTCATCCGCTCGATCAACGCGGACAAGCCGTTCAACGAGTTCATCGTCGAGCAGCTCGCGGGCGACGAGCTGGTCAGGCCGCCGCACAAGAATCTTTCCCCCGCCAGCGTGGACAAGCTCACGGCCACCGGTTTCCTGCGCATGGCCCCCGACGGCACGGCGAGCGGCGCGGATCCGAAGGTCGCGCGCAACGCGGTCGTGGCGGACACCCTCAAGGTCGTGTCCAGCTCGCTGCTGGGGATGACGGTCGGCTGCGCGCAGTGCCACAATCACAAGCACGACCCGATTCCGCAGGCGGATTACTACCGGCTGCGCGCGGTGTTCGAGCCGGGCTTTGATCTGCGCGCGTGGCGCACGCCGCCGGCGCGGCTGGTTTCGCTGATGTCGGACGAAGACCGCGCGAAGGCCGCCGAGGTGGAGAAGGAGGCGAAGGTGATCGATGCGGCGCGGACGCAGAAACTCGACGGGTTCATCAATGAGGTGCTGGAGAAGGAGCTGCTGAAGCGGCCCGAGGAACTGCGCGCCCCGCTGCGCGAGGCATACAAGACAGCCGTCGCCAAGCGCACGCCTGCGCAGGTAAAGCTGCTCAAGGAACATCCGACCGTGATGCAGCTCAGCGCCGGCTCGCTCTATCTCTATGAACAGAAGAAGGCCGACGAGCTGCAAAAGCTCGCGGACGAGGCCGGCAAAATCCGCGCCAGGAAGCCGGCGGAGGAATTCGTTCCCGTCTTCAACGAGCTGGCGGCGAAGGGCGGTCCCGCGCCGACGTTTCTCTTCCATCGCGGCGATCCCGACCAGCCGAAGCAGCAGCTCAAGCCCGGCGACCTGACCATTCTCGCCTCGCTGCGGCCGGTGGAATTGCCCGAGAAGGACGCGGCCCTGCCGTCGAGCGGCCGCCGCCTTGCCTACGCTCGATCGCTCACGGACGGCAGGCATCCGCTTACGACGCGCGTGCTGGTGAACCGCATCTGGATGCACCACTTCGGGCGCGGCATCGTG
>JBAYGL010000342.1:0-6149 GCA_041666725.1 Limisphaerales bacterium | reverse complement strand
CGGTGTGGTGTCCAGCGGCTGCACGCCGGCCTGGAGCGAGACGCTTTCAGGTTCGCCGGATTCCTTGACCAGCATCGCGCCCTTTTTCACGTCGGCGTTTTTGAAAGTCGAGGTCGTCACGTAACTGCCGTAGGGCAGCTCGTAGTTGCCGTCCGCGGCATCCACATGATCCACCGTCAGCGCCACACGCGACACGAGCGCGCGGGCGACGCCGCGCACCGTGCAGTGCGAGATGCTCGGAAGGCCGCTGACGAGGATGCCCACCGGACTGCCGGGGAAGTCCTTGTTGTCAATCTCCAGGTGGCTCAACACCACCGCGCCGTGGCCCTGCGTATCAATGACCGTGCTGTTGGGGCTTTCCTTGCCCACACGGCGGAAGACGCAGTTCTGCACCAGTTGCGCTTCGCCGCCGGAAATCCGCACGGCAGTGAGCGCGATGTCCTCGAAGAGGCAGTTGTGAATCCCCACCACGCCCGTCTGCGCCGCTCCGGGCCGCAGGTCGATCGCGCGCTCGGCCAGGTTGCGGAACGTGCAGTTCGCAAAGTTCAGCCGCGTGATGGCCGGGCCGCCGGAGGGGCCGCGCTCGCCGGTGAAGACGCCACGCGTGCGGTCGTGGCCGTGGGTGAAGCCGATCTTGCCGTTCACAAACTCGCAGTCCTGATACGACTGATCCACCGCCGCGTGGACGGTGATGCCCGCATGGCTCTGGCCGTCGAAGCGCACGCGCAGGAAGAGCGCGGTGGCGGTGTTCGTGGCACCGCCCTCGCCCGCCTGCGAGTTGTGGCCGTAACGCCCGCCGCGCACGGTCAGGTTCACCAGCCCCTTGCAATCGCGCTGCGAGCAGTCCACGCCCGGAGGCCAGTTCAAAACCGTTTTCTCCATGCCCGCGCCGAAGACGAGGCCGTTGGTGATGGGATGTGACAGTTCGTATTGGCCCGGGCCGAGGAAGACGTTTCCGCCCGTGTTCAACGCGCGTTCGATCGCGGCGGCGGGCTGGCCGGTCAGATCGGCAAACTGCCTGCCGAAGAGCGAGGGAGGCGGCGCACGCAGGTCGCCCAGCGCCACAAAGACCGGACGGGAGAGGTTCGCGCCGAGCATGGGGAAGCGCACCCTCAGGTCTCGCGTGCTGGAGTTGTAAACCGGCACGCCGGCCCTGAACTGCACACGGAAGACGTTCTTCGATTCGGCAAAGTTGGCGTTCAACCCGCCCTGTTCGGCCGACCATTCCTGGAGGAACGGATCACGCGCCACGATTCCGTCGGCGTAGTGCAGGCCCGGCAGCGCTGCGCGGCGGCCCGGGCTCCAGGACCTGAAATCACCGTGGCCGACAATGCGGTTGCGCTGGCCGCCAAGGCAGATCGCAGCGCCGCGATAGGGAGCGTTGGCGTGGTTGTGGCCCCACTCTTCGTGGTCGAAATACTTGAGCAGGTCCGGCTGCCGGAAGTAACCCGCGTTGGCCGCCTCACCCCGCCCCGCCAGCGCGGTGCAAACGACCGCGCAATCAATCCCGTAGTCCACTTCCAGAATCGGATCCGCCCATGTCCCGCCCTCGGACGTTGCATGAGCGAAGGTCAGCCCGGTCGCCCGCACGATGTGAAACGGCGTCCAGGCGGTCTGTCCGAGCACATGCGGGCTGAGGAGGTAGGTGTTGTAACCCTGGCCGGCGATGTCCTCCGCCTGCACGCGGACAACGGGCGGCCAGTTCATGTCCCAGCGCCGCCCGCCATCCGGGGGCGCAATGACCGGCTTGTGGATCGTCACCCCGCGCACGAACCCGTGCAGCCAGAGCTGCGGTTCGGTGGTCGGCTGTTTTGAACCTCCGGCCGGAACGGCGCCTCCGGCGTGATAGAACGTCACCGCATCCGCGTGCGTGAGCAGCGTGGCCGGCCCGTGTGAGCGGTAGAATGCGCACCGTTCCATCCGCGCGGCGCCCTGCGTCATCCGCGCCGGGGTGTGCCAGAAGAACTGGCAATCCGTCAGGTCCGCCCGCAGCTCCCATGTCGCGCTGCCACCGATGAACTGCACGTCCTTCAAGGCGTGGCGGACGACGATGTTTCCACCGGGCGCGTCAAAGACGACGGCGTCGCCTTCCTGCGCTGCGTCCACCGCCGCCTGGCCGCCGCCCCGGGAGGTGAAGTGAACCTTGCCGCTTGCGACCGGGCCCGCCTTCGCCGCGCCGACGGGCAGGGAATACGGCAGCGGGGGCGGAGCGGGCGCGACGGCAAAGCCCAGCGGCGCGTTCGTGCTCTGAGGCTCCGCTTCCGTGACCGGCGGCGACGATGACGGGGACGGCGACACCCCGGGAACGCCGGCAGAAACCGGCGGAACGAACTTCTCCTTGCGGGCCCTTTTCTCCGGAGGAGGCTTGGGATGCAGCGCCGCCCAGATGCCGACAATGACCAGCGCCACCATCGCGCCCCAAAAAAGGATCGGTCCCAGCTCGATGTCGAAGATGATTTTTTTCTTCGTCTGCCCTTGCTCGGCGACGATGTCCTCGAAGCGCGGCCCGCCCTTTTTGACTTTTGCCGCGATACCGCCGGGCGTCGGCCTGGGAGCCTGGCCCGCAGGCGGGCGCGGAGCGGGCGCCCCCATCTCGTAGCGCAGTTCCACGTTGCCGAGTTTGAAAACGTCCCCCTCCTTGAGAGACGCCGTGTTGACCTGGCTGCCGTTGAGCATCGTGCCGCCGCCGCTGCGGTCCTTCAACCGGCAGCCATCAGTATCCACGGACAGGAGCAGGTGGCTGGGCGCGAGCGATTCGTCGGCGATGACGATGGTGTTGCCCGGCTGACGGCCTATCGTGACGATGCCCGGAGGCAGCTCATAGCGCTGTCCCCGCCGCGCGCCAGTTAGGATGATGATCTTGGCCATGGGCAACTGAGCCGGGCGCGGAGGCTAGCAAGCAACGCGGGCATGTCAAAGCGAGGAAACTCCTTGCGGCCTCCTGATCCTGATCCTAATCCTGCTCATCCGCGTCTCGCGCGGTGAAGTCATGCGGGAGCCGGATCAAGACGACGGGCGCGAGTCAGAACTGAATCAGGAAGGAACCGTGATGGGAAAATACTGGCATGTCCTGAACATCGGACTGCAGAACACGCTGGTGTATCGGCTGAACTTCCTGTTCCGGTCCCTGTTCGGCCTCATCCCGCTCACGGCCACCATCTTCGTCTGGCGCACGATCTACGAGGGCAAGGCGGGCGGCCAGGTCGGTTCCTACGAGCTGACCCGGATGATTTCCTACTACCTCGTCATCACCATCGTGGACGCGCTCTCCGCCGTGACGGAGGACGACTGGCAGATCGCCGCCGACATCAAGGACGGCAACATCAGCCAGTTCCTCCTCAAGCCGATGGACTACCTCACCTACCGGCTCTGCCTTTTTGTCGCGGGCCGTCTTGTTTATGCCGTCGTGGCGCTTCTGCCGACGGCCGGGTTCATCTGGTTGATGCGGGACAACTTCCTTCTGCCGCCCGATGCCGCGACCGCCGGCTGGTTCCTCGTCTCGGTCGCGCTCTCCGCGCTGCTGCAGTTCCTCTTCAGCTTCACTCTGGCGCTGCTCGCCTTCTGGGTGCTGGAAGTTGCCACCTTCATCTTCATCGCCTTCGCCTTCGAATATCTCGCCAGCGGCCACCTCTTCCCGCTGGACATCCTGCCGCCCGCGCTGGCCGGGGCGCTGGATTACACGCCGTTTCCCTACCTGCTCTTTTTTCCCGTGAGCATCTGGCTGGGCGGTGTGAGTGGCGATGCGCTCCGGATCGGCGTGCTTGTGCAGGTGCTTTGGGTCGTGGCCGCCTATGCTCTCGCGCGGCTCGTCTGGAGCCGCGGCGTCAGGCAATACTCGGCGGTGGGAGGCTGATCATGAGTTCCGAGTTCAAAGCTCAAGATTCAAGGTCAACTGGCGCTCCCCGGACGCCGGACGCCATCCCCCATTACCTCAACCTCTACGCCGCGCTCTGGCGCAACTCCGTCATCCGCGAGATGGGTTTCAAGGCCAACTTCCTCATGTGGATTGTCGTGGAGGCATTGTGGTTCGCGCTCCAGCTCAGCTTCATCGGCGTCCTCTACCTGCACACCGAACACATCGGCACGTGGACGAAGTGGCAGGTCGTCGCGCTCGTCGGCACAAGCCACCTCATCCAGCAGCTCTTCACGGCGGTCTTCCTCACGAACCTCACCGGGCTCTCCGAACACATCCGCACCGGGAAGCTGGACTTCATGCTCCTGCTGCCCGTCAACACCCGTTTCCTCGTCTCCTTCCGCCAGGTGGATCTCGGCGGCTTCGTCAACGCCGCCGGCGCCTTGTGCGTGATCGGCTACGCCCTGCACCGGCTCGGCCACACGCCGGGCCCCGCGCAGGTCGCGGGCTTCCTCGTCCTCGTCGGCGTCGGCATCAGCATCCACTACTCGCTGATGCTGATGCTCTCGGCCACGAGCTTCTGGACCGTCCGCGCGCAAGGCATCGTCTGGGGCTACTACAACCTCTTCAACATCGCCCGCCTGCCTGACGAGGCCTTCCGCGGCCCGTTCAAGGCCGTCTTCACCTATGCCCTGCCCATGCTGCTGGTCTCGAATGTCCCCGTGAAACTCCTCGTGGACAAGCTCGGCTCGCCGCTCGAAATCCTCCTGCTCGTCACCCTCGCCGGCCTCATCTTTGCCGCCTCGGAGCTGCTCTGGCGCACGGCGCTCAAACGCTACACCAGCGCGAGTTCGTAGCAGGCGGAAGCATCAGACGGCGTGCTTCCCCTTCCGGGGGGCGGAGGAAAAAGAGAAGCTGCAAACAAGCAAACAACTCAAAGCCTGTCTGAAAAAGCTGAACATCAACGGGGATCATGGGGCGGCTTGCCCGCAGACTCGGGAAGCAGCTGAAACGACCGGGATGGCGGCGGGTTGCGTTATATGGCACGGCCATCATTGATGGTCGTTACGCGACCACGCGCTGCATGAGAATGCCCGACCATTGCGGGCGCTGCGCGCCGCGCGCCGGGAGACGACGCGGCCAGGCCGGCTCCCCTCTCCCAGCGGGAGAGGAAAAGGGTGAGGGAGAAAGGCGGCGAGGTTCTGAGACTTGACGAGACTCGCAACGCTTCGAGGTGCTCGTTCCGAACCGCGTGAGGGAAGCGGCTGGAGCGGGGCGGGCCGCCACCACCCGGCTGAAGCCGAGTGCTCTGCGCCCCTACTTGTCAGAAACTGGCTGGCTTTGAAACCAAGTGCTTACCTGCCCAAGCACCGCGATGTGTCGGACGCCCAAATAGGGTCGAGACGGATGGTTGTGTGGCTTGATGAGCATAGTGACGAAGTCGCAGCCGGGGATACGGATGAACATCGGTGCCACAGGGAGTCTCAGTCGCGGTTCGCTTGGTTCAATCGGGCACTTCGGAAAGTCGGCCATCTCAAACTGTCGGACTTCTGGAGCAACGGTATCCCAAACCCGGCGGGTCAATGCACAGATGATGCGAGGGCGAAGTTGGATGAGGAGTTTCCAGATGTGATCATGGAAGCCAGACACCAAATGCTTTGGAGACACCTCCCTTTCGTCAGTTTCGTGACTCCAATCGAGATTCACCAAAGCAGTCAGAGCCGGGGTGTATCGGTCCTCTCCGAGCAACGCCTTGCACAGCCGATTCCACCGATGTCCGCGCCCGCCTAACCCCATAAAATCGATGACGCTACGACCCATGGTCATCGGGTCGCGATACGGTCGGTTGTCACCACCTGGCGCGCGTGATTCCCCAGGCTTTTCCTTTCCCATGCTTGGGCCAAGCAGCACGAGAAAAGCATTGCCAGCACCTGTGCATCCACGCGGCCACCTTCGTTCGATCAGCACTTGGGTCTGCGGCGTCGCCTGATAACGCACTTCAACGTTTGTCGAGTAGAGATCTTCGCTCATCAGGCTACTTACCCGTCTCATTCCACAGCACGCGCAGGTTCTTGGTCGCGCGGCCGGCGAGGATGAGGTCGGGCTTGCCGTCGCCGTTGAGGTCGGCGGCTTTCATGTCTTCGATGGCGACTTCGGCACCGGAGAGTTCGGTCTTGCGCCAGGTCTTGCCGTCCTTGTCCAGCGGAGTGAGGAGGCGCACGCCGGGCACGCCTTTCGGATTCATCCCACGCCAGCCAATCGCAATCTGGTCGCTGCCCGTGCCAAGGAAGTCGTT